>DASVZD010000018.1:0-4047 GCA_036391815.1 Rhodocyclaceae bacterium | reverse complement strand
AAGATGTCGGAGCGCTTGGTCAGCACCTTGGGCAGGCCGGGCTGGAACGGCGGGTACTTGAGGTCGGGACGGTCGACCTGGTCCGGCACCGAGATCAGGCGCACCAGGTTGACCGGCCCCGGCACCTGGTAGAGGTCCTCGCGGTCGAGCCCGAACTGCTGGAGCAGGAAGTCGGCGACCACCGGCGAGCAGTTGTCGGGAATCTCCAGCCGCACGGCGTCGCCGAAGTGGCGCTGCGGCAGTTCGCCCTGGATGGTGGTGCGCAGGTTCTTCACTTCCTCGTCGTCGACCCAGAGGTCGGAGTTGCGCGTCACGCGGAACTGGTGGCAGCCGCGTATCTCCATGCCGGGGAACAGCTCGTGCACGTGCTCGTGCATGATCGAGGAGAGGAACACGCTGCCGAAATCGACCCCGGTGATCTTGCGCGGCAGGCGGATCACGCGCGGCAGCGCGCGCGGCGCCTGCACGATGGCGGCGCCGCCGGTGCGGCCGAAGTCGTCGTGGCCGGCCAGCTCGATGGCGAAGTTGAGGCTCTTGTTGAGCACCTTCGGGAAGGGATGCGCGGGATCGAGGCCGATCGGCGTCAGCATCGGCATCAGCTCGGCGACGAAGTAGTCGCGGATCCAGTCGCGCTGTTCCGGGGTCCATTCGGAGCGGCGCAGGAACACCACGCCCTCGGCGCGCAGCTGCGGCAGGATGGTCTCGTTGAGCAGCCCGTACTGCTCGGCGATCAGCGCGTGCGCCTCGAGCGACACGCGCCGGTAGGCTTCCTCGGGCGACAGCCCGTCGGTCGACAGCGTGCGTGCGCCCAGCTTCATCTGTTCCTTCAGCCCTGCGACGCGGATCTCGAAGAACTCGTCCATGTTGGAGGAGACGATGCACAGGAAGCGCAGGCGCTCGAGCAGCGGCACGCGGTCGTCGGCGGCCTGGGCCAGCACGCGGCGGTTGAACGCCAGCAGGGAGAGTTCCCGGTTGATGAAGTGCTCGGGCGGATAGCGGCGCGTGATGGGTGTCGGCATGGCTTCCTGCAGTGATCCGTTGGCGCGCATGGCGCCGCGGATTCTGTTTCATCGATGTTGCTAGGATATGACAACGCTGCGCGCCGCGCCAGCGCGGCAAAGGCGGGGGCTTGCATTAGAATGCGCCGCTTATGGGTTACGACCTCGTCGCCGCCGTCGACCTCGGCTCCAACAGTTTTCGCCTGCAGGTGGGGCGCGTGGTCGGCAACCAGATCTATCCGCTCGATGGCCTCAAGGAGACGGTCCGCCTGGCCTCCGGGCTGACCGCCGGCAAGACCCTGGACGGTCCTTCGCAGCTGCGCGCGCTCGATGCGCTGCGCCGCTTCGGCGAGATGCTGCGCGGCTTCGATCGCGGCGCCGTGCGCGCGGTGGCCACCAACACGCTGCGCGTGGCGAAGAATGCGCCGCAGTTCCTGGTGGAGGCCGAGGCGGCGCTGGGCTTCCCGATCGAGGTGATCGCCGGCCGCGAGGAAGCGCGCTTGATCTACCTCGGCGTCGCCCACACGCTGCCCAACCCGCACACCCAGCACCTGGTCGTCGACATCGGCGGCGGTTCGACGGAGTTCATCGTCGCGCGCAATTTCCAGCCGCGCTTGCTGGAGTCGCTCTACATGGGCTGCGTCAGCTATACGCTGCGCTACTTCCCGGGCGGGCGCGTGACCAAGAAGCAGATGAAGGAGGCGGAACTGGCCGCGCGCAAGGAGCTGCAGGCGATCGCCCACGCCTACCATGCCGCGGGCTGGCACGAGGCGGTCGGATCGTCGGGCACGGCGAAGGCCATCGTGGACCTGCTGGAGATGAACGGCCTCAATCCCGGCGGCGCCCTCGGCATCACGCGCGACGGGCTCGAGCGCCTGCGCGGCGCCCTCTACGAAGCCGGCGCCGCGGACAGGCTCAAGCTCGAAGGCCTGCGGCCCGACCGTGTGCCGGTGCTGCCCGGCGGCGTCGCCATCATGTCGGCGGTGTTCCGCGAGTTCGGCCTCGAGCGCATGACCTTCTCCGAGGGGGCGCTGCGGCTCGGCGTGCTCTACGACCTGCTCGGCCGCTATCACCACGAGGACTTGCGCGAGGCGACGGTCGGCAACTTCATGCAGCGCTACGAGGTCGACCACCGCCAGGCGGCGCGCGTCGGCCGCACCGCGCTGCGGCTGCTCGGCGAGATGGCCCCGCAGGCCACCATCGGCGGCCATCCCGAGCGGCAGTTCCTGTCCTGGGCGGTGCGGCTCCATGAAGTGGGCATTTCCGTCGCGCACTCCAGCTACCACAAGCACAGCGCCTATATCCTCGAGAACGCCGACATGCCGGGCTTTTCCAAGCGCGACCAGCAGCGCCTCGCGCGCATCGTGCTCGGCCACCGCGGCAAGCTCGACCGCGTGCAGGCGGCCACGCGCGAGCCGGCCGACTGGCTGCTCATCTTCGCGCTGCGCCTGGCGGCGCTGCTGCACCGCTCGCGCGACGATGCACCCGACCTGCCGGTGCGGGCCGGCGTGACGCCGCGCGGCTTCCAATTGACGGTCAACGAAGCCTGGCTCGACGCCTCGCCGCTGACGGCGGCGGCACTCGCCGACGAAACGGCGCAGTGGGCGGCGCTCGGCTCGCAGCTGCGGCTGCGCAAGCTGCGCTGAAGGCCGCGGCAGCAGCATGCTGCCGCTATAATCGCCAGCTCTTCCCCCAGACTCCGGTGTAAGGGACGCATGACGACAGCCGACATGGCAGTGGAATTGCGCGCCGACGGCGGGCGCAATGTCGCCCTGCGCGGCCGCTGGACGCTGGCCGAGATCGCGCCCCGCTTCGCCGAACTGGCGCGGCAGCTCGCCGAGCAAGCGGCGGCGCCGGAAACCTCCTGGAATGCGATCGACATCGAGGCGCTCGACAGCGCCGGCGCCACGCTGCTGTGGCGGGCCTGGGGCGGGATGCTGCCGGAAGTGCTGCTGCTGCGTCCCGAGCACATGCAGGTGTTCGATCGCGTCGCGGCCGCGGCGTCGCGCGAGCGGCCGCGCCAGGTGCCGCGTTCGCCGTTCACCTGGGTCATGGCCGTCGGCGCCGCGGCGCTGGGGCTTGCCGCCCACGTCGGCGACTTCCTGGTCCTGATCGGACAGATCGCGCTGGATGCCGCGCACCTGCTGCGCGCGCCGCGCGAGACGCCGCGCCGCGAATTCTCGGCCAACCTCTACAAGAGCGGCGTGCGCGCCATGCCGGTGACGGCGCTGGTCGGCTTCCTCATCGGCATCGTGCTGTCCTACCTGTCGTCGCTGCAGCTGAAGCTGCTCGGCGCCGACATCTTCATCGTGAACATCCTGGGCATGGGCATCGTGCGCGAGCTCGGCCCGGTGCTCGTCGCGGTGCTGGTCGCCGGCCGCTCGGGCTCGGCCATGACGGCCCAGCTCGGCGTGATGCGCGTCACCGAGGAGATCGACGCGCTCGCCACCATGGGCGTCTCGCGCAGCCTGCGGCTGATCTTCCCCAAGGTGGCCGCGCTGTCGGTGGCGATGCCGCTGCTGGTGCTGTGGACCACGGTGATCGCGCTGTTCGGGGGCATGGTGGCGGCGAACATCCAGCTCGACATCGGCTTCGGCTACTTCTTCCAGGCGCTGCCCAAGGCGGTCCCGGTGGCGAACCTGTGGATCGGACTGGCGAAGGGCGTGGTGTTCGGCATCTTCATCGCGCTGGTGGCGTGCCATTTCGGCCTGCGCGTCCAGCCCAACACCGACAGCCTGTCGCACAACACGACGGCCTCGGTGGTGAGCGCGATCACCGTCGTCATCCTGCTCGACGCCGTATTCGCCGTCATGACGCGGCACATCGGGCTGCCGATATGAGCGCCGTCATCTCGATCCGCGGGCTGGCGACGCGCTTCGGCAGCGTCTGGATCCATCGCGGGCTCGATCTCGACATCGAGCGCGGCGAGATGGTATCCCTGGTCGGCGGCTCGGGCAGCGGCAAGACCACGCTGCTGCGCCAGATGATCGGCCTGCTGCAGCCGACGCAGGGGGAGATCCGCCTGTTCGGCCAGCCGCTGTTCGGCGGC
>DASVZD010000017.1:0-8006 GCA_036391815.1 Rhodocyclaceae bacterium | reverse complement strand
ACCCCACCGGCCCGATCGGAAGCATCGTGCGGTCTTGAAGCTCAAGGCACGCACCGAGCGGTCTGGCCACGGAGGGTGGGTGTCCGATTCCCGGAAGTAAAGGAGGAGGGCCGGCGCCTTATCGGCCCGGGGGACATGGAGGGAATCGGACACCCGCTAGCCGTGGCGCGCCGATGCCAGCTATCCAGCAGCCTCACACAAACTCTTGTAATGGAGCAATGAAATGACGATCGGCCTCAACTTCGACCTCGGCGAAACCATCGACATGCTGCGCGACGCGGTGAAGGCCTTCGCCGACAAGGAGATCGCGCCGCGCGCCGCGCAGATCGACCGCGACAACGAGTTCCCGGCCGACCTGTGGAAGAAATTCGGCGAGATGGGCCTGCTGGGCATGAGCGTCGAGGAGGAGTACGGCGGCACGGCCATGGGCTACCTTGCGCACATCGTCGCGATGGAGGAAATATCGCGCGCTTCGGCCTCGGTGGGCCTGTCCTACGGCGCGCACTCGAACCTCTGCGTCAATCAGCTGCGGCGCAACGGTACCGACGCGCAGAAGAAGAAGTATCTGCCCAAGCTGGTCTCCGGCGAGCACGTCGGCGCCCTGGCGATGTCCGAGCCGAACGCCGGTTCCGACGTGGTGTCGATGAAGCTGCGCGCCGACCGCAAGGGCGACCGCTATGTGCTCAACGGCGCCAAGATGTGGATCACCAACGGCGGCGACGCCGATACGCTGATCGTCTATGCCAAGACGAATCCCGAAGCCGGCGCGAAGGGCATGACGGCCTTCATCGTCGAGAAGGGCTTCAAGGGCTTCTCGCATGGCTCGCACCTCGACAAGCTCGGCATGCGCGGCTCCAACACCTATCCGCTGTTCTTCGACGGCTGCGAGGTGCCGGCCGAGAACGTGCTCGGCGGCGAGGGCAACGGCGTCAAGGTGCTGATGTCGGGCCTCGACTACGAGCGCGCCGTGCTGGCCGGCGGTCCGCTGGGCATCATGGCGGCCTGCATGGACGCCGTGATTCCCTACCTGCACGACCGCAAGCAGTTCGACAGGAGCATCGGCGAGTTCCAGCTGATGCAGGGCAAGGTCGCCGACATGTACTCGACCTGGCAGGCGACGCGCGCCTACGTCTACGCGGTGGGCAAGGCCTGCGACCGCATGGATCACTCGCGCACGCTGCGCAAGGATGCGGCCGGCGCCATCCTCTACTCGGCCGAGAAGGCCACCTGGATGGCCGGCGAGGCGATCCAGACGCTCGGCGGCAACGGCTACATCAACGAATATCCGGTCGGGCGCCTGTGGCGCGATGCGAAACTGTACGAGATCGGGGCCGGCACGTCGGAAATCCGTCGTATGCTGATCGGCCGCGAACTTTTCAACGAAACTGCATAGAGGAAACATGCCATGAACGATCCCGTCGTGATCGTCTCCGCCGCCCGCACGCCGATGGGCGGCATGCAGGGCGACTTCGCCTCGCTCACCTGCGCCCAACTGGGCAGCGCTGCAATCAAGGCCGCCGTCGAACGCGCGGGCACCCGGCCCGAGCAGATCGATGAAGTGATCATGGGCTGCGTGCTGCCGGCCGGACAGGGCCAGGCCCCCGCACGCCAGGCGAGCTTGGGCGCCGGCCTGCCGCTCGCCGCCGGCTGCACGACGGTCAACAAGATGTGCGGCTCCGGCATGCGCGCCGCGATGTTCGCGCACGACATGCTGCTCGCCGGCACGGCCAACTTGATGGTCGCCGGCGGCATGGAGTCGATGACGAATGCCCCCTACCTGCTGCCGAAGGCGCGCGCCGGCTACCGCCTCGGCCACGGCCAGATCCTCGACCACATGTTCCTCGACGGCCTGGAAGACGCCTATGACAAGGGCCGCCTGATGGGAACTTTCGCCGAGGAATGCGCGCAGTCCTACGGCTTCACGCGCGAGGCGCAGGACGAATTCGCCATCCGCTCGCTGAGCCGCGCCAAGCAGGCGAACGAGGACGGTTCCTTCGCCTGGGAAACCACGCCGGTGACCGTGGCGGGCAAGAAGGGCGATACGGTGATCGCGCGCGACGAGCAGCCGTTCAAGGCCAACGTCGAGAAGATCCCGCAGCTCAAGCCGGCCTTCCGCAAGGACGGCACGGTGACGGCCGCCAACTCGTCGTCGATCTCCGACGGCGCCGCTGCGCTGGTCATGGCGAAGCGCTCGATCGCCACCATGATGGGACTTTCCCCCATTGCCGCCGTCGTCGCGCACGCCACGCACGCGCAGGAGCCGAACCTGTTCACCACGGCGCCCATCGGCGCGATCAGGAAGGTGCTGGCGAAGGCCGGCTGGACCGCCGAGAACGTAGACCTCTGGGAGATCAACGAAGCCTTCGCCGTGGTGACCATGGCGGCCATGCACGACCTCAAGCTGCCGGCAGACAAGGTCAACGTCCACGGCGGCGCCTGTGCACTCGGTCACCCGATCGGCGCTTCCGGCGCCCGCATCATCGCCACGCTGATCGGTGCGCTGAGGAAGCATGGCAAGAAGCGCGGCGTCGCCAGCCTGTGCATCGGCGGCGGCGAGGCGACCGCCATGGCGATCGAGCTGCTCTAGCTTGGCAGGCACCTATCTCAAGCTGCTGATCACCATGACCATCTGGGGCGGCACCTGGGTGGCCGGTCGCTATGCGGTGCTCGAGGCGCCCCCGCTGGCGATCGCCGTGTGGCGCTTCCTGCTGGCGGCCGCGGCGCTGCTGGCGCTGGTCGCCTGGCGCCACGGTGGGCTGCCGCGGCCGACGCGCGGCGAATGGCGGCTGATCGCCGGCCTGGGGCTGACGGGCATCTTCCTCTACAACCTCTGCTTCCTCTACGGCCTCCAGCGCGTAGCCGCGGGGCAGGGCGCGCTGGTCGTCGCGCTCAATCCGGTCATCGTCACGCTCGCCGCCGCATGGATCGCGCACGAGCGACTGACGCCGATGAAGGCGCTGGGCAGCGCGATCGCATTGGCCGGCAGCCTCACGGTCATCGGCCACGGCTCTCCGCTGGCGCCGCTGCAAGGCAAGCTGGGTTCCGGCGAGATCCTGATCGTCGGCTGCGCGGTGCTGTGGTCGGCCTACACGCTGATCGGGCGACGTGTCACCCAAACGCTCTCGCCGCTGGTCGCCACCGCCTACAGCAGCGCGGTCGGCTGGGCGATGCTGCTGGCGGTCGCGCTCGCCGACCGGCCCGCGCAACTCGTACCGACCTACTCGCCGCTGGTTTGGACATGCATCCTGTTCCTCGCGCTGCTGGGCACGACGCTCGGCTTCACCTGGTTCAATCAGGCAGTCGCGCAGATCGGTGCGGCGCGCGCCTCGATCTTCATCAACCTGGTGCCCGTCGCGGCGGTGCTGCAGGGCGCCTGGCTGCTCGACGAGCGGCTGGGCGTCCCGGTGCTGGTCGGCGGCGGCCTCGTCCTGGCCGGCGTCGCGCTCACCCAGCAGGCATCGTCGCCCCTCCTTCCGGAGCCCACATGATCCTCAACGAATCCCAGCAGATGATCCGCGACACCCTGCGCGACTTCGCGCGCGAGCAACTCGCGCCGAAGTCCGCCGCATGGGACCGCAATTCGACCTTCCCCGCCGAGGCCCTGCGCGAACTCGCCGCGCTCGGCGTCTGGGGCATGGCGGTGCCGGAGGAATGGGGCGGGGCCGGGCTCGACTACCTGACGCTCGCCGTCGCGCTCGAAGAGATCGCGGCCGGCGATGGCGCCACCTCCACCATCATGTCGGTGCAGAACTCGCTCGTCTGCGGCATCCTGATGAAATACGGCAGCGATGCGCAGAAGCAGCGCTGGCTGCGCGGCGCGGCGACCGGCGAACTGCTCGGCTGCTTCGCGCTCACCGAACCCCACGTCGGCTCCGACGCCGCTGCGATCAAGACGCGCGCCGTGAAGGACGGCGACCACTGGGTGCTCAACGGCGTCAAGCAGTTCATCACCTCCGGCAAGAACGGCAGGATCGCCATCGTCTTCGCCGTCACCGATCCGGCCACGGGCAAGAAGGGCATTTCCTGCTTCCTGGTGCCGACGGACACCAGGGGCTACGTCGTCGCGCGCATCGAGGACAAACTCGGTCAGCACGCCTCCGACACCGCGCAGATCGTTTTCGAGGACTGCCGCATTCCGGCAGACCACCTGATCGGCAACCCAGGGGACGGCTACCGCATCGCGCTATCGAACCTGGAAGCGGGCCGCATCGGCATCGCCTCGCAGTCGGTCGGCATGGCGCGCGCGGCGCTGGAGGCGGCGACGAAGTATGCGCAGGAGCGCGAGGCCTTCGGCGTGCCGATCATCCAGCACCAGGCCGTAAGCTTCCGCCTGGCCGACATGGCGACCCGCATCGAGGCGGCACGCCAGCTGGTCTGGCACGCGGCGACGCTGCGCGACGCCGGCCTGCCCTGCCTCAAGGAAGCCAGCATGGCCAAGCTGTTCGCCTCGGAGATGGCGGAAAAGGTCTGCTCCGATGCCATCCAGATCCATGGCGGCTACGGCGTCGTGTCGGACTTCCCGGTCGAGCGCATCTACCGGGACGTGCGCGTCTGCCAGATCTACGAGGGCGCGTCGGACATCCAGCGGCTGGTGATCGGCCGCGCGTTGGCAGCCTAGGAGGCCCATCATGGCGGACCCCATCGAGTTCTGGTTCGACTTCACCTCGCCCTATTCCTACCTGATGAGCGAGAAGATCGACGACCTCGCCGCGAAGCACGGGCGCAAGGTGAAATGGAAGCCGGTGCTGCTCGGCGCGATCTTCAAGATCACCGGCAGCAAGCCGCTGCTCGACGTGCCGCTGAAGGGCGACTACAGCGCGCGCGACTTCCTGCGTTCGGCCCGCTTCCTCGGCGTCCCCTACCGCCAGCCCGACAAGTTCCCGCTGGCGATGCTGGCGCCCTCGCGCGCCTACTACTGGCTGCACGACCGCGACTGCGGCATCGCGCGCAAGTTCGCCCACTCGGTGTTCCGCGGCTACTTCCAGGACAATCGCGACGTCTCCGATCCGGCGGTGACCGTGGAGCTCGCCCGGGCCGCCGGCGGCGACGGCGACGCGCTGGCCGCGGCGCTCGGCACGCCGGAGGTCAAGGATCGCCTCAAGCAGGAATGCGACGCCTCGATCGGCCGCGGCATGTTCGGCGCGCCCTTCGTCGTCATCGACAACGAGCCCTTCTGGGGCGCGGACCGCCTGCCGCAGATCGAGAAGTGGCTCGAGACGGGGGGCTTCTGATGTCGGTCATCAAGTCCAGCCTCGATACCCGCTCGGAGGAGTTCAAGGCCAACGCCGCCGCCATGCGCGCGCTGGTCGACGACCTGCGCGCCAGGACCGAGCAGGTCGCGCGCGGCGGCTCGGAAGAGGCGCGCCAGAAGCACCTGGCGCGCGGCAAGCTGCTGGCGCGCGACCGCGTGAACAGCCTGCTCGATCCCGGCAGCGGCTTCCTCGAACTCTCGGCGCTGGCCGCCTACGGCATGTACGGCGGCGACGTTCCCGCCGCCTCCATCGTCACCGGCATCGGCCGCGTGTCGGGCGTCGAGTGCATGATCGTCGCCAACGACGCCACGGTGAAGGGCGGCACCTACTACCCGCTGACGGTGAAGAAGCACCTGCGCGCGCAGGAGATCGCGCTGGAGAACCGGCTGCCCTGCCTCTACCTCGTCGATTCCGGCGGCGCTTTCCTGCCGATGCAGGACGAGGTCTTCCCCGACCGCGAGCACTTCGGCCGCATCTTCTACAACCAGGCGAACCTCTCGGCGCAGGGCATCCCGCAGATCGCGCTGGTGATGGGCTCCTGCACGGCGGGCGGCGCCTACGTGCCCGCGATGTCCGACGAGTCCGTCATCGTGCGCAACCAGGGCACGATCTTCCTCGGCGGCCCGCCGCTGGTGAAGGCCGCCACCGGCGAGGTGGTGAGCGCCGAGGACCTCGGCGGCGGCGACGTGCATACGCGCATTTCGGGCGTCTGCGACCACCTGGCGGAGAACGACCATCACGCGCTGTCGATCGCGCGGCGCATCGTCGGCAACCTCAACTGGCAGAAGCCGGTCGGGCTGGACGTCGCCGAACCGGAAGCGCCGCTCTACGATCCCGAGGAACTCTACGGCATCATTCCCGCCGACACCCGCAAGCCCTTCGACGTGCGCGAAGTGATCGCACGCCTGGTGGACGGCTCGCGCTTCGACGAGTTCAAGGCGCGCTATGGAAACACGCTGGTGACCGGCTTCGCACGTCTCCACGGCTATCCGGTCGGCATCGTCGCCAACAACGGCATCCTGTTCTCGGAGTCGGCGCAGAAGGGCGCGCACTTCATCGAGCTGTGCGCCCAGCGCGGCATCCCGCTGGTCTTCCTGCAGAACATCACGGGGTTCATGGTCGGCCGCAAATACGAGAACGGCGGCATCGCCAAGGACGGCGCCAAGATGGTGACGGCCGTGGCGACCGCCCAGGTGCCCAAGTTCACCGTGCTGATCGGCGGCTCCTTCGGCGCCGGCAACTACGGCATGTGCGGCCGCGCCTATTCGCCGCGCCTGCTCTGGATGTGGCCGAACTCGCGCATCTCGGTGATGGGCGGCGAGCAGGCGGCTTCCGTGCTGGCGACGGTGCGCCGCGACGGCATCGAAGCCAAGGGCGGCGCCTGGGGCAAGGAAGAGGAGGAGGCGTTCAAGGCGCCGATCCGCGAGCAGTACGAGACCCAGGGCCATCCCTACTACGCGACGGCGCGGCTGTGGGACGACGGCGTGCTCGATCCGGCGCAGACGCGGCGGGCGCTCGGGCTGGGCATCTCGGCCTCGCTCAATGCGCCCATCGGCAAGACCACCTTCGGCGTTTTCAGGATGTAGGAGATGACCATGTACGGCAACCTCATCACGGAAGTGGACCGCGGCGTCGGCATCGTCACGCTCAACCGCGCCGATCGCCACAACGCCTTCGACGACCAGACCATCGTCGAGCTGATCGACGCCATGGGAATGATGGAGGCCAATCCGGACGTGCGCGCGGTGGTGCTCTCGAGCACCGGCAAGAGCTTCTCCGCCGGCGCCGACCTGCGCTGGATGCAGCGCGCGGCCGCACAGGGCTTCGAGGAGAACTTCCGCGACGCCGCCAACCTGGCCGAGATGCTGCGGCGGATCGCGCAGTTCTCGAAGCCGACGGTGGCGCGCGTGCAGGGCCCCGCCTACGGCGGCGGCGTCGGCGTGATCGCCGCCTGCGACATCGCCGTCGCAACCTTCGAGGCGCAGTTCGCTCTCACCGAGGTCAAGCTGGGCATCATCCCGGCCGCCATATCGCCGCACGTCATCGCCGCCATCGGCACGCGCCACGCGCGCCGCTACATGCTGACGGCGGAGCCGTTCTCCGCGTCGGAGGCCTACCGGATCGGCCTGATCCACGAAATGGTGTCGGACGCTTCGGCGCTCGACGAAGCCGTCGGCCAGATCGTCGACCGCCTGATGAAGAACGGGCCGGGCGCGCTGACCGCATGCAAGTCGCTGATCGGCGCGGTCGCCGGCAGGCCGCTGAACGCCGAACTCATCGACGAGACGGCGCGCCGCATCGCGAGCATTCGCGCCACCGAGGAGGCGCAGGAAGGCATGTCGGCCTTCCTCAACAAGCGCTGGCCGAGCTGGATCGCGGGGAAGTAGGGCGATGTTCGACAAGATCCTGATTGCCAACCGTGGCGAGATCGCTTGCCGCGTCATCAAGACGGCGCGGCGCATGGGCATCCGCACCGTTGCCGTCTACTCCGAGGCCGATGCCGGCGCGCGCCACGTGCGGCTCGCCGACGAGGCGATCTGCATCGGCCCTGCCGCTGCGCGCGAGTCCTATCTCGCCGCGGACAAGGTCATCGCCGCCTGCCGGCAGACGAATGCTACGGCGGTGCATCCGGGCTACGGCTTCCTCTCCGAGAACGAAGGCTTCGCGCAAGCGTGCGCACAGGCGGGCGTCGTCTTCATCGGCCCCCCGGTCGCGGCCATCCGCGCCATGGGCAGCAAGTCGGAAGCGAAGAAG
>DASVZD010000016.1:0-4335 GCA_036391815.1 Rhodocyclaceae bacterium | reverse complement strand
GTGAGCAGGCCTCGCTCCTCGAGGCCGCAGAACGAGATGGCTCGCCCGACGGCGCCGGCGCGGCCGGTGCGGCCGATGCGGTGCACGTAGTCTTCGGCGACGTGCGGCAGCTCGTAGTTGATGACGTGCGGCAGGTCGTCGATGTCGAGGCCGCGCGCGGCGACGTCGGTGGCCACCAGCACGCGCGTCTTGCCGCTCTTGAAGCCTTCGAGCGCTTCGGTGCGCTGCACCTGGCTCTTGTCGCCGTGGATGGCGTCGGCGGAAACGCCCTGGCGCTCGAGCCACGAGGCCAGCCGCGCGGTGCCGAACTTGGTGCCGACGAACACCAGCACCTGGGTCATCGAGGGGTCTTCGAGCAGCTTGAGCAGCAGGTAGCGCTTGCGGTCGGAGGACACCGGATGGACGCGGTGGGTGATGGTCTCGGAGACCTGGTTGCGGCGCGCGACTTCGATGAGCTGCGGCGAACGCAGCATGTTGTCGGCGAGCTTCTTGATCTCTTCGGAGAAGGTGGCGGAGAACAGCAGGCTCTGGCGCTCCTTCGGCAGCAGCGCGAGGATGCGTTTGATGTCGGGAATGAAGCCCATGTCGAGCATGCGGTCCGCCTCGTCGAGCACGAGGAATTCGACGAAGTTGAAGGTGACGGTCTTCTGCTGCACGTGGTCGAGCAGGCGGCCCGGCGTGGCGACGACGATCTCGCGGCCTTCCTTCATTTCGGCGATCTGCGGCTTGATGTCGACGCCGCCGTAGATGCAGGTCGACTTCAGCGGCAGGTACTTGCTGTAGGCCTTGACGTTCTCGTGCACCTGCATCGCCAGTTCACGCGTGGGGCAGAGGATCAGCGCGCGGATCGGGTGGCGCGCCGGCGACGAGCTGGTGTTGGCGTGGCGCGAGAGCTTCTGCAGCAGCGGCAGCGTAAAGCCTGCCGTCTTGCCGGTGCCCGTCTGGGCGCCGCCCATCATGTCCTTGCCGGCGAGCACGACGGGGATGGCCTGGGCCTGGATGGGGGTGGGTTCGGTGTAGCCGGAATCGGCTACGGCGCGCAGCAATTCGGGCATCAGCCCGAGGTCTTGGAATGACATGAAATCTCCTGAGTCGGCCCGCCCCCTGGGGGGTACCGGTTCAGGCTTTTTGAGGCTGGGTGGGAATGGATTCGCGGGAACCGCGAGGCGCCAACCGGCAGGACGCTGGCGCCATTATAGCGGAATTGGGACGCCCGCCCGGGCCGGCCGGGTTGCCGATGGTGAGTCCGCCAATCACGCGGCGAGGCGTTTCACTCGGGTTTCCCGCGGATTCCTGGAGACCGGTCGCGGACCTGCGTCAGATCAAGCGTTTGAGGCTGCGCTGGTCCATGCTTTGCGTCCCCTGCGTCTTCTTGGGGGCGGGACCGGCCGGAGCGGCCTCGGCGGCCTTGGGCGCTTCCGGCGCGGCGGGGGCTTCGGCGGCGGGCTTGGGCGCCTCGGCCTCGTTCTTCTTCGCGTCCGGGTTGTCCGGCGTGGCGACGACGATGTTGTTCTCGCGCATGTAGGAGTCCATCTCGCGCCAGCCGTTGAGGATGGCGGCCTTGGACACCTTGGGGTTCATGGTGTAGCAGTCTTCGATCAGCCGGCTCGAATAGCGGCAGCCGCTGCCGATCGCCATGCCTTCGGCCTGGCGCTTGGCCTCGATCTTGGCTTCCTCGTCGCCCAGGAACGGCACGTCGCACGCCGCCAGGAGCAGCGTGGACGAAAGCAGCAGGAGAAGGGCGCGTCGGTCGATGATCACTGTCCAGGGCCTTGAACCGTGAATGGATTTTACGACAGAAGTCCAAGAAACTTTATGGCGCCATGTCCGAGGAATGTTGACGCGTGGCGTCAATAGGACGGTTTTCCCGACACTTGCACGGCTGCGCCGCAGGGCTACACTACGCTCTTTCCCTAGATGGCGGAGCCCGTTGTGAAGATTCGCGCAGCCTTGTTGTCCGGTTTGGTCATGCTCAGCGCCGCGGCGCAGGCCCAGGAAGTCGTGCTGCGTCATGCGCTGGAAGGAAAGTCGCTGGACGCCCTCGCCACCCTCGTCCTGAAGTTCAACGAAGAGCAGAAGGGCAAGGCCAAGGTCGTCCTCGAGGATGCCGGCGCGGTCGTAGACAAGCAGCGCCTGCCCGACATGGCGCTGCTCGATTCCGAGGACGGCATGGCCTTCTTCGGCACCCTGCCGCGCTATCGGCCGCTGCTGCAGGTGATGAAGGAGGGCGGCGAGAAGTTCGATCCCAGGCACTTCTACCCGCAGGTGACCGATCCCGTCGACGACCTGACCGGCAAGATCGAGGCGCTGCCGCTGGCCATCGGCCTGCCGGTGCTGTTCTACGACCGCGACGCCTTCCGCAAGGCCGGCCTCGATCCCGATCGCCCGCCGCAGACCTGGTGGGAAGTCCAGAAGGCTGCCGGCGCCCTGTTCAACGCCGGCTACGAGTGCCCGCTGACGACCTCGCGCTTTTCCTGGGTCCATGTCGAGAACACGTCGTCGCAGGCCGGCGAGCCGATTGCGGCGAAGAGCGGCAAGACCGAGCGGATGCTGATCAACGGCATGGTCAACGTCAAGCACATCGCCTTGCTGTCCAGCTGGTACAAGAGCTCGTATTTCCGCTATTTCGGGCCCGGCAACGAAGGCAATGCCAAGTTCGCCGCGGGCGAGTGCAAGATGCTGACCGGCCAATCGGGCGACTATGCAAACTTTGCGCAGTCGGCCAAGTTCCAGGTCGGCGCCGCCCCGCTGCCGCACTACGACGATGTCTATGGCGACAAGCCGAACGACGTGATTCCCGACGGCGCCGCGCTGTGGATCCTGCCGGGCAAGAAGAAGCCCGAGTACAAGGTGGTGGCGCGCTTCGTCGCCTTCATGACGCGTCCCGACATCCAGAAGCAATGGGTGCGCGAGACCGGCTTCCTGCCGATGACGCCCGCGGCGATGGACTCGCTGCGCGCGGCGGGCATGCCTGCCGGCATCGTGGCTGCCGCGGAGAAGCGGCTGTCGAATCCGCGCCAGGGCGGCCGGCCGACGGCCGGCGCGGGCCGCAACCGCGTGCGCGCGATCATCGGCGAGGAGATCGCCTACGTGTGGGACAACACCAAGCCGGCCAAGCAGGCGCTCGACGACGCCGTGAGCCGCGCCAACGTCTTTCTGTCCTCCGCGGTGGCCGCCCCTGCAAAGAAGTAAGACCGTGAACTACCCGCGCATCATCGCCCATCGCTGCGGCGGTGCGCTGGCGCCGGAGAACACGCTGGCCGGGCTGCGGATCGCGGCCCGGATGGGCTGCCGGGGCGTGGAGTTCGACGTGATGCTGAGTGCCGACGGGTTCCCGGTCTTGATCCACGACGAGACGCTGCAGCGCACCACCGACGGGCGCGGCAAGGTGGCTCTCCGGCCGTTCGCCGCGCTGCGGGCGCTCGACGCCGGGGTGCGCCACGGCGCGGCCTTCCGCGGCGAAGCCGTCCCGAGCCTGGATGATGCCCTCGCGACCTGCAAGGCGCTCGGCCTCTGGGTCAATATCGAGATCAAGCCGTCCGCCGGGCGCGAGGCCGAGACAGGCCGGGTGGTGGGCCGCGCGCTGGCCGAGAACTGGGACGGCAACGGCGTGGTTTCCTCGTTCGCGCCAGCCGCGCTGGCGGCGGCGCGGCAGGAGGGGCCGCAGTTCGATTTCGCGCTCCTGGCCGACGGCATCCCCGCCGACTGGCGCGCGCGCCTGGCAGCCGCGGGCTGCGGCGCCTGGCATTGCGCGCTGGATGCCGACCCGGAGAGGATCGCCGCCGTCGCCGCGGCGGGCATCCCGGTCGCCTGCTACACGGTCAACGACCGCGCCAGCGCGGACAGGCTGTTCGCGGCCGGTGCCGCGGCCGTGTTCACCGACCGCCCCGACCTCTGGACGCCCGCCGAGACGTAGTTCCAGGCGGCCGCCAGCGGCCTCCCCGCGTGTCCCGCGCTGCCGCAATCGCGTAGAATCGCGAGCTTCGCCAGAAATACCCTGCTGCCGCCATGAAAAGCGCCGAAATCCGCCAGAAATTCCTCGACTTCTTCGCCTCGAAGGGGCATCAGATCGTCGCCTCCAGCTCGCTGGTGCCGGGCGACGATCCGACGCTGCTGTTCACCAACGCGGGCATGAACCAGTTCAAGGACGTCTTCCTCGGTTTCGACAAGCGCCCCTACAGCCGCGCCACCACGTCGCAGAAGTGCGTGCGCGCCGGCGGCAAGCACAACGACCTGGAGAACGTGGGCTACACGGCACGCCACCACACCTTCTTCGAGATGCTCGGCAACTTCTCCTTCGGCGACTACTTCAAGCGCGACGCGATCCACTACGCG
>DASVZD010000015.1:0-5886 GCA_036391815.1 Rhodocyclaceae bacterium | reverse complement strand
GGGCCGCAAGGTGCTGCTGGTCGACGACGACATGCGCAACATCTTCTCGCTGTCCTCGGTGCTGGCCGAGAAGAACATGGTGGTGATCGAGGCCGAGAACGGCAAGGAAGCCCTCTCCAGGCTGGAGGAGCACGACGACATTGGCATCGTGCTGATGGACATCATGATGCCCGAGATGGACGGCTACGTCGCGATGCGCGAGATCCGCAAGAACCCGCGCTACGTGAACATCCCGATCATCGCCATGACGGCGAAGGCGCTCAAGGGCGACCACGAGAAGTGCATGGCGGCCGGCGCCAGCGACTACATCTCGAAGCCGCTCGACGTCGACAAGCTGCTGTCCCTGATCCGCGTCTGGATCTTCCAGCACGGTTGAGCGATGCAGAGCAAGAACGCCGAAATCGAGGACATCGAGATCCGCCTCCTGCTGGAGGGGGTCCAGCAGGTCTACGGCTACGACTTCCGCGACTACGCCGACGCCTCGATCAAGCGGCGGCTCGCGCTGTGGCTGTCGGAGTCGCCCTTCGAGACCTTCTCGGAGGCGCAGTCGCGCCTGCTGCGCGATCCCGAGGTGTTCGTCTCGCTGCTGCAGGGCATCACCGTCAACGTCACGGAGATGTTCCGCGACCCGTCGTTCTTCAGGACGGTGCGCGAGCAGGTGGTGCCGTTCCTCAAGACCTATCCGTTCGTCAAGATCTGGCACGCCGGCTGCGCCTCGGGCGAGGAGGCCTACTCGATGGCCATCCTGCTCAACGAGGAAGGCATGGCGGGCCGCTACCGCATGTACGCCACCGACATCGACGAGTCGGTGCTGGCGAAGGCGGCCGAAGGCGTGATGCCGATCACCGAGATGCAGAAGTACACGCGCAACTACCAGAAGGCCGGCGGCGCGCGCTCGTTTGCCGACTACTACACGGCACGCTACGATCGCGCCATCCTTTCGCCCGGCCTGAAGAAGGACATCGTATTCGCGCCGCATAACCTCGCCACCGATGCGGAGTTCGGCGAGATGAACATGGTGCTGTGCCGCAACGTCATGATCTATTTCAAGCCCGCCCTCAAGGAACGCTGCCTCAAGCTGTTCGACAACAGCCTGCTGCCGGGCGGCTTCCTCTGCCTCGGGCTGAAGGAGACGCTGGAACGGCGCAAGATGGGCGAGCGCTACGAGGAGCTGGCGCCCGGATCGCGCATCTACCGGAAGCGCTATGGCCAGTAGCCGCAAGTTCTCAGCCGTGGCGATCGGCGTGTCGAGCGGGGGCGTGCAGGCGCTCAAGCTGCTGCTCGGCGAGCTGCCGCGCGACTATCCGCTGCCGATCCTGATCGTCCAGCACATCAGTCCCGATGCCGGCAACGGCATGGCCAAGCTGCTCGACGACCTCTGCGCGATCCGCATCAAGGAGGCCGACGAGCAGGACCGCATCGTGCCGGCGACGGTGTACCTGGCGCCGCCCAACTACCACCTGCTGGTCGAGCGCGAGGGCTTCCTGTCGCTCTCCGCCGATCCGCCGGTCAGCTACGCGCGGCCGTCGGTAGACGTGCTGTTCGAGTCGGCCGCCGCCGTGTTCGGCCCCCAGCTGGTCGCCATCGTGCTGACCGGCGCCAACTGGGACGGCGCCCGCGGCGTGCAGGCGGTCAAGCGGCGCGGCGGCGTGGTGATCGTGCAGGACCCCGCGGACGCCGACACGCCGCAGATGCCGCAGGCGGCGCTGGCCGCCGTCGACGTCGACCACGTCGTCCCGCTGGCCGCGATGCCGGCGCTGCTGCGGCGGCTGGCCGGCCTTGCCGCGCACCCAGCCGAGGCCGGACATGGCTGAGCGGATCTCGCTGCTGCTGGTCGACGACCGCCCCGAGAACCTGGTGGCGCTGGAGGCGGTGCTCGGCAATCCGGAACTCGAGCTGGTCAAGGTCACCTCCGGCAACGACGCGCTGCGCGCCACCCTCAAGCAGGACTTCGCGCTGGTGCTGCTCGACGTGCAGATGCCCGGCATGGACGGCTACGAGACGGCGGAGCTGATGCGCGCCAACCCGAAAACGCGCCACCTGCCGATCATCTTCGTCACCGCCGGCATGAAGGAGGTGCACCAGCAGTTCAAGGGCTACGAGGCCGGCGCCGTCGACTACCTGATCAAGCCGTTCGAGCCGCACATCCTGCAGAGCAAGGTGCGCATCTTCTCGGAGCTCTACCGCCAGCGCCGCCAGCTGGAGGAAGGCCAGGCGCAGCTCGAGGCCCGCATCAAGGAGCGCGTCGCTCAGCTGCGCGAGAGCGAGGAGCGCTTCCGCATGCTGGCGCTCCACGCGCCGGTGGGCATCTACCAGATCGACAAGAACGGCGACTGCCTGTTCGTCAACCACCGCTGGTCGGAGATCTCCGGCCTCAGCGCCGACGACGCCGCCGGCGACGGCTGGACCCGCACCATCCACCCCGACGACCGCGTGGCGGTAGCGGCGCTGTGGCGCGACGCCGCGATTTCCGGCTCCGAGTGGTCGATGGACTACCGCTACATCCGGCCCGACGGCAAGTTGGTGTGGGTGCACGGCAACGCCGTGCCGCTGCGCGACGAGCACGACGAGGTGACCGGCTTCCTCGGCAACAACCTCGACATCACCGTGCGCAAGCGCACCGAGGAGCGCGAGCGCATGCGCAGCGCCGTGGCCAACCGGCTCGCCGAGGACGCCCCGCTCGCCGAGATCCTCCACCTCATCGCGGCGGGCGCCGAGCGCCAGGCCAACGGCATGAGCTGCTCGATCATGCTGCTCGACGAGCCGGCCGACCGCCTGGTCTACGGCATCGCGCCCGAACTGCCCGAGCGCACCGGCAGCCGCCAGATCCTGTTCGGCGCGGCCGACGCCACCTGCTCGGCCGCGGTCAGCGACGGCCGCCGCCTGGTCATCGAGGACATCCATGCGCAGCCGTCGTGCAAGAAGTGCCGGCCGGACTGCGACGATCCCGAGCGCACTTCCTGCTGGTCCGAGCCGATCGTCGGCATGGGCGGCCGCACGCTCGGCGTATGCGCCTTCTACTGGACGCAGCCGTCGGTGCCCGACGCCGCCGACATCGAGCTGATGCGCGAGGCGGCGCAGCTGGCGGCCCTGGCCATCGAGCGCAAGAGCACCGAGAACGAACTGCAGATCGCGGCATCGGTGCACGAGGCGATCAGCGAGGCGATCGTGGTGACCGACGCCGAGGACCGCATCATCGCCATCAACCCGGCGTTCACCCAGGTGACCGGCTACAGTTCGGCCGAGGCCATCGGCCAGACGCCGCGCCTGCTGAAGAGCGGCCGCCACGACCTCGGCTTCTACCAGAAGCTGTGGCACGAGCTGCAGACGACCGGCCGCTGGGAGGGCGAGATCTGGAACCGCCGCAAGAACGGCGAGGAATATCCCGAGTGGCTGTCGATCAACACGCTGCGCGACGCCAGCGGCAAGGTGCTGCGCCGCATCGGCATGTTCGCCGACATCACCGAGAAGAAGCGCACCGAGGAGACCATCTGGCGGCAGGCCAACTACGACTCGCTGACCGACCTGCCCAACCGCCGGCTGTTCCGCGACCGGCTGCAGCACGAGATCATGAAGGCGCAGCGCGCCGGCCTCTACGTGGCGCTGCTGTTCATCGACCTCGACCGCTTCAAGGAGGTCAACGACACGCTCGGCCACCATACCGGCGACCTGCTGCTGGTCGAGGCGGCGCGGCGCATCTGCAGCTTCGTGCGCGCCACCGACACGGTCGCGCGCCTGGGCGGCGACGAGTTCACGGTGATCATGTCGGACCTGTTCGACACCGACCGCGTCGGCGAAGTCGCGCAGGGCATGCTGCGCGCGCTGTCCGATCCCTTCCCGCTCGGCAAGGACGCCGTCTACATCTCGGCCAGCATCGGCATCACCATCTTCCCGAGCGACGCCAACAACATCGAGTCGCTGCTGCGCAACGCCGACCAGGCGATGTATGCCGCCAAGGAGCAGGGACGCAACCGCTTCAGCTACTTCACCGCCTCGATGCAGGCCACCGCCCAGCGCCGCCTGCAGCTCTCCAACGACCTGCGCGGCGCCATCCTGGCCGGGCAGTTCGAGGTGTACCTGCAGCCCATCGTCGACCTGGCGACCGACCGCATCTACAAGGCCGAGGCGCTGCTGCGCTGGCGCCATCCGGTGCACGGCATGATCGATCCCTCGCAGTTCATCCCGATCGCCGAGGAGACCGGCATCATCACCGAGATCGGCGACTGGGTATTCCGCGAATCGGCGCGGCTGGCCAAGGCCTGGTACGACGCCGCTTCGGCCGCCGACCTGGCGCACGGCGGCGTGCAGATCAGCGTCAACAAGTCGCCGCGCCAGTTCTTCTCGGGCAACACGCACCGCACCTGGATCGAGCACATGACGGAGATCGGCCTGCCGACGACCTGCATCGTGATCGAGATCACCGAGGGCCTGCTGCTCGACGACCGGCCCGAGGTGGCGGAGAAGCTCGAGCAGTTCCGCAACGCCGGCTTCGCCATCTCGCTCGACGACTTCGGCACCGGCTACTCGGCGATGTCCTACCTGAAGAAGTTCCCCATCGACTTCCTCAAGATCGACCAGTCCTTCGTGCGCGACATGGCGACCAACCACGGCGACCAGGCGATCGTCGAGGCCATCATCGTCATGGCGCACAAACTCGGCCTCAAGGTGGTAGCCGAAGGTGTGGAGACCGCGGCCCAGCGGGACATGCTGAAGGCCGCCGGCTGCGACTACGGTCAGGGCTACCTGTTCTCCAGGCCGATACCGACGGTCGGCATGCCCTTCCCCCTCACCATTCCCGGACATCCGAAGAAGTAGCGCCGGCGCCGCGGGAACTTGCGTCCGCCGCGGCAGTCGCTGCTTATAACTCCGCGGCATTACCTGAGCGCCAACCGTTCGTTGGAATCGCCCGCTCCGCCGCGTAGAGTAGCCGCCATGCACCGGAGGGGATCGAACCATGGATGCGCCAGTCGAGCAGCGGGTTGAAGACATCATCGAGCACGCGGCGGCGCGCGCCGCCGAGCAGGGCCTGGCCTACCGCGGCGCCGTGACGCCGAAGGAAGCCTGGGCGCTGGCGCAGGCCGGCGCCGCGCACATCGTCGACGTGCGCACCAAGGAGGAATGGGCGCTGGTGGGCCGCATCCCGGGCGCCGCGGAAATCGAATGGAAGCTCTATCCCGACTGGCGGCTCAACCCGGATTTCGCCGCCGAGGTGAAGCGGCGTTTCGCGCCCGGCGAACGCCTGCTGCTGGTATGCCGCTCGGGGCAGCGTTCCCACGACGCGGCGGCGCAGCTGGCCGCGGAAGGCTTCGCGACCTTCAACGTGCTGGAGGGCTTCGAGGGCGACAAGAACGCCGCGTCGCAACGCACGACCAACGGCTGGAAAGTACGCGGCCTGCCCTGGTACCAGTAGCCGGCCGCGCCGCACCGGCCCGGCTACCGGGATCCATGTAGCCCAAATACCGCTGCGCTGGTATTCCTGCCCCGATACCGGACGCATAGGATGCGCCCCACGCCCGCATCCGACGGGCCGAAACCACGAAGGGGAATACCGCCATGAACCAACAGATGCAAGCCCTGGCCGCCGCCAATGCCGCCAACGTCGAAGCCATTCACTCCCTGGCCCATACCTCGCTCAAGGCCACGGAACGGCTGATGAACCTGAACCTCGGCCTTGCCCGCAGCTCGCTCCGCCTCGGCGCGGATTGCGCGCGGCCGGCACCGGGCGGCGACTGGCGGCAAGTGGTGTCCCAGCAGAACAGCGGCCTGCGCAAGGGCGCGGAGGAAGCGGCCAGCTACCTTCGCAGCATCTACGACCTCTCGGCCGAGACCCAGGCGGAACTCAACGAAGTCATCTCTTCGCGCGTCGGCGAACTCTCGGAGTCGGTG
>DASVZD010000014.1:0-19262 GCA_036391815.1 Rhodocyclaceae bacterium | reverse complement strand
CGCGCCTGCCTGCTGGCGGCCGCGGCGGACGAGGATGCCGAGGTGCGGGAGATCGCCGCCGACGCCCTGGCGGCGCTCGACGCGGCGGACCGCGGCTGACATGACGGCGACCGCGCGGCGCTGCGTGGCCGTCGTCGGCGGCGGGCCGGCCGGGCTGATGGCCGCCGAGACGCTGAGTGCCGGCGGCGTGGAGGTCCATCTCTACGACGCCATGCCGTCGGTCGGCCGCAAGTTCCTGATGGCGGGCAAGGGCGGGCTGAACCTGACCCACGCCGAGCCTCGCGAGGCATTCCTGGCGCGCTACGGCGCGCGGCAGCCCGAGGTCGCGAAGTGGCTGGCCGGCTTCGATGCCGAGGCGCTGCGCGGCTGGGCGCGCAGCCTCGGCGTCGAGACCTTCGTCGGCTCGTCGGGGCGTGTGTTTCCCAAGGACATGAAGGCTGCGCCGCTGCTGCGCGCCTGGGTCCATCGGCTGCATGCCGCTGGCGTGCGCTTCCACATGCGGCATCGCTGGCTCGGCTGGGATGCGGCCGGGGCGCTGCGCTTCGCGGCACCGGGCGGCGAGGTCTGCGCGCGCGCGGATGCGGCGGTGTTCGCGCTCGGCGGCGGCAGCTGGCCGCAGCTCGGGTCGGACGGCGCCTGGCTGCCGGCGTTCGAGCAGCGCGGCATCGCGGTGGCGCGGCTGCGCCCCGCCAACTGCGGCTTCGATATCGGCTGGAGCGAGCATTTCCGCAGCCGCCATGCCGGGATGCCGGTGAAATCGGTCGAGCTGTCGTTCCGCGACGCGGCGGGCCGGGTGCACCGGAAGCGCGGCGAGTTCGTGGTCACCGCGACCGGCATCGAGGGCGGCGCCGTCTACGCGCTGTCGGCCCCGCTGCGCGATGCCATCGAGGCGCAAGGCGAGGCCGTGCTGCAGCTCGACCTGCTGCCGGACCGGGCGAGCGACCGGGTGCTGGCCGACGTCGCCCATCCGCGGGGCGCGCGCTCGATGTCCAGCCACCTGCAGAGCCGCGTCGGCATCTCGGGCGTCAAGGCGGGACTGCTGCGCGAGTGCGCGGCGAAGGACGACTACGCCGCGCCCGGGCGCCTCGCGGCGGCCATCAAGGCGCTGCCGCTGCGGCTGCGGGCGCCGCGCCCGCTGGCGGAGGCGATCAGCAGCGCCGGCGGCGTCGAATTCGCGGGCCTCGACGAGCGCCTGATGGTCAAGGCCTTGCCCGGCGTCTTCTGCGCGGGCGAAATGCTGGACTGGGAAGCCCCGACGGGCGGCTACCTGCTCACCGCGTGCTTTGCCGGCGGCCGTGCCGCGGCGCTGGGCGCGCTGGCCTGGCTTGACGAGCCCTGAGCCGGGCATGTCTCGGCGCCGCATGCGCTGAAGGCGATCGTGATGCGCGTGCCTTCACCCGGATGCGAGTCGACATCGAGGGTCCCTCCGATGAACTCGGCGCGCTGGCGCATCATCGTCAGGCCCTCGCCCCACTCGCCCCCGGCATCGAAACCGACGCCGTCGTCCTCGATCACCAGGGCCGCCTCTTCGCCGCAGATCGATTGGCGGATGGACATGCGTCCGGCAAGCGAATGCCTGGCGCAGTTGGTCAGCGCCTCCTGGGCGATGCGGAACAGGTTCGTCTCGATCTCGGGCGCCAGCTTCAGCTCGGGATGCTCGATCGCGATTTCCGTCGCGATGCCGGTGCGGCGGCCGAACTGCCGGACATAGGCGTCCAGCGTCGGCCACAGGCCCGCATAATCGAGCAGCGGAGGCCGGAAGTCGAAGGACACCGCGCGGATCGCGGCGATGGTGTCGGACAGCGTCGCCTGGGTGTCCTCGATCAGATTGAACACCTGGGGCGGAGCGTCCGCGGGCAGGCTGTCGGCCAGCAGCTTCAGGTTGATGTCGAGCACCGTCAGGTTGGGGCTGCTGCGGTCGTGGAGCTCGACGGCGAGGCGCCGCCGCTCCTCTTCCTGGATGGACACCAGGCGGCGCGATATCTGCTCGCGGTTGCGCAGCTCAAGCAACTGGGAACGCTCGGTGATGTCGATGCCGAACGAGAGCGTCCCCGGCGTGCCGTCGCGGGCGACGAAGGGACTGGTCTGCCAGGCGATGACCCGCTTCTCGCCGGCGCGGGTCACGATGGGCGCCTCGAACGAGCGTGGCACTTCGCCGTTGGCGCGATAGCGGAGGAAGCCGGTCCAGGCCCCGGGCAGCCGATCGCGCGGCATGGCCGTCTCGAACCAGCTCCTGCCGACCAGTTCCTTGCGCGGGAAGCCGGTGGTCCGCTCGGCCGCTTCGTTGGCCGCGATGACGACGCCGTCGTGGTCCACCGCGATCATCATGGCATTGGCCGTGTCCATCAGGCGGTCCGAGAACTGCCGGCCGGCCAGGGCCTCCTGCTGGCGCCGGTGCGCGGTCCAGGCCAGGCGCAGGATCAGCGCCATGCCGAGCACGAACAGGACGCCGCGCAGCACCAGGTTCCGCCGCCAGGGCGCGAGCGCGTCGTCGAGCGGCAGCGTGGCGCCGACGTTCAAGGGCGTGCCCTCGATCGGCCGGATGACGTAGAGGCGGGCGAGACCGTCGGTCAACGAGGCGGCAAGGGCGCGGGTAGGCCGCCGTCCCGCCTTGAGGAAGGCCAGGAATGCCTGGTTGGCCGATGCATTCCGGCCGGCGCTGGAATCGGCGTACGGCAGGTGGTAGATGAAGTCGCCCTCGTTGTTCACCACGGCGGCGGTGCTGCGCGGACGCGCCGGACGGATCTCGCTCAGGATGCTCTTGAAGGCGTTGTAGTGGATCGCGGCGACCGCGATGCCGAGCAGCTGGCCCTGGTCGTCGAGGATGGGCAGGGAGAAGCTGACCGAGTGGTCGCCGTAGATCGTCTTGTAGGGGCGCGAGATGTGGAATTCGAGCCGGCGTGCGCCCTGCTGGTGCGCCGTGAAGTATTCGCGGCCGGAGGCGTCGAATCCGGCGATGTCCGCATTCGAGCCGACCTCGATGCGTCCGGCGGGATCGAGGACGGCCAGCATCCGGACGTCGGGCACTTCGCGGCGCAGTTCCGTCAGGCGGGTCATGAAGGCGGAACGGCGCTGCCCGGGATAGCGCGGGTACTCTTCCGCGACATGGCCCAGCACCTGCCTGACGTCGTGCACCAGGTCGGCCACCTCGTTCTGGGCGATGCGCGTATGAGCGTCGAGGAAGCGGTATTCCTGGTCGATGACCTCGTGATACTCGTCAACGCTGACCCACGCCAGCACCGTGCCGGCCAGCAGCAGCGCCACGAACGGAATGGTCCAGGTGGACGCCAGCGAACGGGCGTCGCCGTGAAGCCACCTGCGGAAGCCGCCGAACTTCACCATCTGTCCTTGGCCGGGTTGGGAGGACGGGCATTCTAGGGATTACCCGAGACGCGAGAAATACCGGTATACGGGTAAAAGCGACCCCCGTGTCATAGGGCGGGCGAGCCGGGATACTCCCATCCGAAGCGCTCGCACAAGCCGCGGAACTCCTCGCCCGGAGCTGCCGCCAGGCGCAACGCGTAGCCGTCCGGATGCATGACTCCCATGGCGACGCAGGCGAGCAGCAGGCGATGGCAGCCGAACTCGCGCTGGAAGAAGCGGTTGTGGCGGCCGCGGCCGTAGGTGGCGTCGCCGATGATCGGATGGGCGATGTTGGCGAGATGCCGCCGCAGCTGGTGGCGCCGGCCGGTGAGCGGCTGCAGTTCCATCAGCGCGTAGCGGGCGGTCGGATAGCCTTCGACTTCGCAGGGCAGCTCGACGGTGGCCAGCGTCCGGTAGCGGGTCAGGGCCTCCTGGGGCTCGGCTCGCGGCGTCTCCCGGCCGTACTCGTCGTGCCGGCGCGCCAGCGGCTGCTCGATGACGCCGGACTCCGGCGGCCAGCCGCGCACGATGGCGACGTAGCGCTTTTGCACCGTGTCGGCCTCGAACTGCCGGCCCAGATGGCGTGCCGCGTCGGCATCGAGCGCAAACAGCAGCACGCCGGAGGTGCCCTTGTCGAGGCGATGCACGGGCTGCACCCGGCGGCCGATCTGGTCGCGCAGCAGCTGCACGGCGAAGCGCGTCTCGTGGCGGTCGATGTCGCTGCGGTGGACCAGCAGGCCGGGCGGCTTGTCGATGGCGATCAACCGCTCGTCGCGGTAGATGACGGTGAGGCCCATGCGGGGATCGTGGATAATGGCGGCCTTCGCATTGTAAGGTCCTCCCGCAGCATGCCCATCCAGTGGTTCCCCGGACACATGACGTCGGCGCGCAAGAAGGCGGCCGAAACCATGGCGCAGACCGACGTCGTCATCGAGGTGCTCGACGCACGCCTGCCGGAGGCGAGCAGCAACCCGATGATCCGCCAGCTGCGCGACGCGCGCAGCCGGCCGTGCCTGCGGCTGCTCAACAAGGCCGACCTGGCCGACCCGGAGGCCACCAAGGCCTGGCTCGACTTCTACAACCGGGAGCAGGGCGTCAAGGCGGTCGCCATTTCCTGCAAGAAGCCGGGCGACGCCGCGCGCGTGCCGGCGCTATGCCAGGCGCTGGCGCCGCATCGCAACGACAACGTCAAGCCGCTGCGCATGATGATCATGGGCATCCCGAACGTCGGCAAGTCGACGCTGATGAACGCGCTGGTCAAGCGCCGCATCGCCGCCGTCGGCGACGAGCCGGCGGTCACCAAGTCGCAGCAGCGCTTCGACCTCGGCCCGCGCCAGACGCTGGTCGACACGCCGGGATTGATGTGGCCGAAGATCGAGCACGACAGCGACGGCTTCATGCTGGCCGCCAGCCATGCGATCGGCGTGAACGCGGTCATCGAGGAGGAGGTCGCGACCTTCCTCGCCGGCATCCTGCTGGCGCGCTATCCGGGCGGCATCGCCGCGCGCTACAAATGCGACCCGGCGCAGCTCGACCCGGTCGGCGTGCTGGAGACCGTGGCGAAGAGGCGCGGCTGCCTGGTCAAGGGCAGCGGCGGCGAACTCGACCTGGAAAAAGCCTCCCTGATCCTGCTGACCGACTATCGCAGCGGCGCGCTCGGCCGCATCAGCCTGGAAACGCCGGAAACGCGCGCCGCGATGCTGGCCGCCGACCAGGCTGCCAAGAAGGAGCCGAAAGAGGAAAGCGATGGAAACCCGGATCAATGAACTCGAGGTGAAGCTCGCCTTCGCCGAAGACCTGCTCGACGCGCTGAACAAGACCGTCTATCGCCAGCAGCAGCAGATCGACCGGCTCGAGAAGGAACTGCGCGAACTGCGCAAGCAAATGGCGGCCTCGATGCCCAACGAGCAGCGCAGCCTGCGCGACGAGATTCCGCCGCACTACTGACCGTGATCTCCTTCGCCCTGCTTCTCGCCGGATATTCGATATTCAGCGCGATCGTCCTGGCGCTGACTCATTTCCGTTCCGAGAACTATCAGGGCCAGCCGGTTTCGAGAATCATGGGCCTGGTGCTCCTTCTGGCACTCGGCGGCCTGCAGGCGGCCCATTTTTCATGGCTGTATGCGGATCAGCCGTGGATCGCCACGGGGCCCTACCGGATGACGCTCTTTGCGGTAGCCCCGGCGTTTTTCCTGTTCAGTCGCCCGCTGATCGGGCCGCTGGATCAAGCAGGAATCCGGCCGGTACAGGTTGGGCATGCGGTGCCGGTCCTCCTCTCGCCGCTATTGCCCGATAGCCTTGCCCTGCCGCTGGCCTTTGTCGTTGGCGCCGGTTATCTGCTTTGGCTCGGTTTTCGTCTCCATGCGCTTCGGCACGAAAGGGCCAACTTCCAGGTCGAAATGTCCTTGCTGGGCTTGGTCTTCGGCATTGCCATCGGAGTATCGGCGCTCGGTTGGATGCAACCGGTGCTGCCCGACAAGCTCTTCTTCACGCTTTACGCGATTGCGATTGGTCTTGCCTTTCTCCTCGTGCAGGTGGCGCTCGGCTTTCGGCCGCAGTTGTCCGCGGAGGTCAGCGAGGCCGTACGGGCCGCCTATGCCACGTCCACGCTGACGAAAGTCGACTGCGAGCCGATTCTGTCGCGGTTGGACGTGCTGATGCAAAAGGAGCGGATATACGAGGATCCGGAGTTGAGTCTGCCGGCGCTGGCGACGCGGCTGGGACTCAGTACCCACCAGTTGTCGGAATTCATGAACGTCCGCATCGGCAAAGGATTTTCCCGCTATCTGCGCGAGCAACGCGTCGCCGCTGCAAAGGCCATGCTGCGCGACGAGCCTTCCGCTTCGGTTCTGTCCATCGGGCTCAGCGTCGGTTTTACCTCCCAGTCGAATTTCTATGAGGCGTTTCGTGAAATCGAGGGAATGACGCCCGGCCAGTACCGCAAGCTGGCTGCGAAGCCCCCGATATCCGGATAATCCTTCGGTTTTCGCTCCGGAATGATCGTTTCGGAGCAAAAAATCGTTCCTGTCTTATCGGAACGGAGGATAAGCAGGTCCGCCTTCCCCACACTGAGGGCTCCATTCACCTCCCGGAGCCCGTCATGAATGCCTATCTCCTGCTGATTTCCGAGGCCCTGCTGAGCGTCGCCATCAGCCTCTCGGTACTCCATGTCCTTTCCCGCCCGCTGGTCAATGTCCTGGCGCGGATCTGTCCCGACGAGCAGGCGGCGGTCTTTTGGCTGACGTACTCGAAAATCATGCTGATGATCGCTCCGCTGCTGTTCGTGCTGATCCTGGATTTGTTCACCCATTTCAGCAATCCACTGGACAACCTGCGCTTCGCCCTGGTGTCGTCGCTGGGCGGAATGTTGATGGGCTTGTACGCGATTGGGACGCGCCTCGGGCAGTTCGTGGTTCTGCCGCAAACGCCGGGGAGCACTTCATGAATGTCCTCCTGACTGGCGCCAACGGCTTCATCGGCCGGAATGTGGCCGCCGCGTTGATTGCCGCGGGACATCAAGTCCGTCCCGCCTCCCGCAGTCATGGCATCGACTTTTCCCGCATGCTGACCCCGGCGCACTGGGCTCGTCATCTAGTGGGAGTCGACGCGGTCATCAATAGCGTCGGCATCATCGGGGAATGCGGTTCGCAGTGTTTCGAGGCGCTGCATTTCTTGGCACCCTCGGCACTCTTTCGCGCATCGGCGGAGGCGGGGATTCGGCGCGTTCTGCAAATCTCGGCACTTGGCGCGGACGAGAGCGCCTTTTCCGCCTACCACCTGAGCAAGCGTGCCGCCGACGACTTACTGCGCAGCCTCGATCTCGACTGGTTCGTGTTGCGGCCTTCGCTGGTCTACGGGCGCGGGGGCAAGAGCGCCGAATTGTTCATGCGGGTCGCCGCGATGCCGGTGATCCCCGTCGTTGGCGATGGAAGGCAGGAACTGCAGCCGGTCCATATCAGCGACGTCGTGGCCGTCGTACTGCGCAGCCTGGCGGCGCCCGAGGCGCGGCAGACGCTCGATATCGTGGGTCCTGAAACCGTTCCCTTCGCCGAATGGTTGCAGCGAATGCGCAAAGCGCAGGGCTTGCCGCGCGCTCCGCTTTTGCGGGTTCCTTTCCGGATCGCCATGGCTTTGGCGCAAGTCGGCCGCCGCTTCAGCCCGATCTTGCAGCCGGAAAACCTGCGCATGCTGCAAGCCGGCTATTGGGCGGATGCCCGTCCCTTGGAATTGTTTCTCGGCCGCCGTCCGTTGGCGGCTGAACCGCACTTGTTCTTTTCCGATGCCATGTCGAATGGGAGCGCATCATGACCTACATCGTTCTCAAGACCCTCCACATCCTCAGCATGGTGCTGCTCTTCGGTACCGGCCTGGGCAGCGCGTTTTATAAGTGGATGGCCGATCGCAGCGGAAACGTCGCGCATATCGCGGTCACCAACCGCCACGTCGTGCTGGCCGACTGGATATTCACGACGCCGACGGTGATCTTCCAGCCCATCAGCGGACTCTGGATGGTGAGCATTCTCGGTTTGCCGCTGACGACGCCATGGATCGCGATCAGTCTGTTCCTGTTCTTTCTTGCCGGCGCCTGCTGGTTGCCGGTCGTCTGGTTGCAGATACGCATGCAGAAAATCGCAGCCATGGCCGTCGCCGAAGGATCGACGCTGCCCGCGGCTTACTGGCGAATGGCACGCTGGTGGTTCTGGCTGGGGGTCCCTGCCTTCTGCTCCATGGTGCTCGTCGTGGCGCTGATGGTCTTCAAGCACATTCCGGGAACTGCATGATGAAAAGCCTGATGGAACAAGCCCTTGGTCCGGATTGGCGCCTGCTGCCGCCTGCCTTGCAGGCGCATTACCGGTTTGGCACGACAACCGATACCGGCCACATGGACGTGGAGTATCCCGGCTTCATGAAGCCCTACCTGCGGCTGCTTCACTTCATCGGCGCACTGGTCCACCGCAGCGGACGGCAGATATCGACCGTGGTCGAGAAGCGCGTGGTGGGCGAACGGCAGTACTGGCGGCGAACGCTGCGCTATCCCGACGGGGATACGATCCACTTCAACAGCTTCTGGGTCTTCGCGGGCGGCAACGAGGTCATCGAATTCGTGAACCCCGTGCTTGGCCTGCAGATGGCCGTGCACGTGGCAGAAGGCCGTCTTCACTACGGCGGGATTCGGTTCGTGGCGAAGTTGGGACGCTGGCTGCTGCCGATCCCCGAATGGTTGGTGCTCGGGCATACCACCATCGTGGAGGAAGCGATCGGCGAGAACCGGTTTGCCATGGACTTTCGCTTGACGCACCCGGTGCTGGGGCAGGTGTTTCGCTATTCCGGCGAGTTCGATGCGGCTTCCGGCTGATTCTTCCCGTTCATCGCGTGGAGAGTTGCAGCTTTCGACCCTTCTTCAGCTTCCCCACCACGTGCATTTCGCAGCGCTTGCAGTCGAAGCGCAGCGTCAGCTTCTCCTTGCCCTGCATCAGCGTCATCGGGTCGGGGCGGATGCCCTTGTGCTGCTTGGGGCAGAGGTCGAAGCTGTAGCGCAGGCAGTGCTTGGTGATCATCAGCGAGACTTCGCCGGTCTCGTGCCCGGCCTCGAAGGCGTCGGCGATGAGCTTGACGCCGTGCTTCTCGTAGAACTCGCGCGCCTTGCGGTTGAAGACGTTGCCGAGGTAGGACAACTCGGTTTCCGGGTAAGGGGCGGGCGGCTCGGCCGGCACGGCGCGCGGCGGGCGCCGGTAGGCGGCTGCGCGGGCGGCGTCCAGGCGGTCGACGGCATCGCGGCGCAGCGCGTTGATGGCGGCGGCGGGGATAAAGGGAGCCTGGCTTAGGTCCAGTTCGACGGCCGTGGCCTCGTAGAGCGTGTTGCCCAGCTTGGCGAGGTTTTCGCGCAGGGCGGCCGTCGCGCGCTCGGGGTTCTTGGCCGGTTCCTTCGGCTGGACGAGCGCCGTCGCGGCCTCGACGCCGTCCTCGTCCGTCATGCGCAGCGCGAAGCCGTCCGGAGTTTCGGAAAGCTGCAGGCGCACCCCGATGCGCCGCTCGGCCGACTTCCTTTCGAGCAATCGCTCGAATTCCTGGTCGCGGTTGCGGTAGAGCCGGGTGCCGGGCGCGAGATCCGCCGGAACGGCCGTGACGAACAGCCGCTGGCCCTCCGCGCGATTGATCCGCAGGCCGGCCAGCTCCTGGTGGCCGTCGAGGTAGGACAAGCCGTCGCCGTTGTGGAACTCGGCCTTGCCCGATACCTCGATCCAGTTGGGCCCCAGCGCCTTGATCTCCCCGACCGGCTCGCCGGCGAACTTCGGCGTGTCGAACGCCGTGATGTCCGTCTTCCGGCCATTGACGAAATAGTCGGTGGCGCCGCGGTTGAAGGTCTTTTCGGGCTGGGGCTCGAAGCCGAAGCGGCAATGCCCGCTGGACGCCGGACGGTACCCGGGCGCCTCGGCCATGAGCGCGTCCAGCCGCCGGCGGTAATAGGCGGTGACGTTCTTGACGTAGGACAGGTCCTTGAGCCGGCCCTCGATCTTGAAGGAGCGGATGCCGGCATCGGCCAAGGCGCGGAGGTTGGCGCTCTGGTCGTTGTCCTTCAGCGACAGCAGGTGGCGGTCATGGGCCAGCATCCCGCCGCCGGCATCGGCCAGCGAGTAGGGCAGCCGGCACATCTGGGCGCACTCGCCCCGGTTGGCGCTGCGGCCGGTGTAGGCCTGGCTGATGGTGCACAGCCCGCTGTAGCTGACGCACAGGGCGCCATGGACGAAGAACTCCAGGGTGACCCGGGTCTGGGCGGCGATGGCCCGGATCTCCTCGAGCGACAGCTCCCGCGCGAGGACCACCTGCGAAAAGCCGACCTGCTCGAGAAAGCGCACCTTCTCGATCGTCCGGTTGTCGGTCTGGGTGCTGGCATGGAGCTGGATCGGCGGCAGGTCGAGCTCCAGCAGGCCCATGTCCTGGACGATCAGGGCATCCGCCCCTGCCTCATGGACCTGCCAGGCGATCCGGCGCGCCTGCTCCAGTTCGTCGTCCCGCAGGATGGTGTTCAGGGCGACCAGCACCTTCGCCCGGTAGCGGTGGGCGTGGGCGGCCAGCGCCTCGATGTCCGAAATGGCGTTCCCGGCCGCGGCGCGCGCCCCGAAGGCCGGCCCGCCGATATACACGGCATCGGCGCCGTGGTTGACGGCCTCCCGGCCGAACTCGAGGTTCTTGGCCGGGGCGAGGAGTTCGAGACGATTGTCCATCACGAAAGAAATATCAGCCTGACGTCAACCTTGCTCACGCCAATGCGTTTTTCGATCAGGCGGACGTTCGCCAGCATATCAACAGGGGAGAAGGTAATGGGCAGTTCCTGCAAAGAGTCGTTCGAGGAATTCCTCGAGTTGCTTAAGCGCGCCGGCATCGAGATCACCAACGAGCCGGAACTGCGGGAGCGCCTGGCCGAATCCCATCGCTGGCGCTATGCCTTCAAGACCCTGGCCGCCAACGGCCGCCAGATCGGTATCCGGTTCGCCGCTTCCGTCATCAACAGCGCCGAAATCCAGCGGGCGTTTGCCGAATTCGCCTTCCCCGAGGGCGTCCAGAACGTCTTTTCCGCGGCCCTGCAAGCCGACGAGTGATTCCGGGATCGTCGCCTAGTCGACGATCTTGTTGATCGGCAGCTCGATCACCCCGCGCGCCCCGGCCTCGTAGAGGCTGGGGATCAGTTCCCGGACCCGCTTTTCCTCCACCACGGTCGAGATTTCCACCCAGGCCGGATCGGCCAGGGTCGAAACGGTCGGCGTGCCCAGCGCCGGCAGGATGCGCAGCACCGCATCTACCTGATCCTGCGGGACATTCATCGACAGCAGCACTCGTGTCGCGGCCGCGATGGCGCCCTTGAGCAGCATCAGCAGGCGGTCGATCTTGGCCTTCTTCCAGCCGTCGGCCAGCGCTTCGTGGTTGGCGATGAAGCGCGGCGTGCTCTCCAGCACCACGTGCATGACCTTGAGCTGGTTGGCGCGCAGCGAGGAGCCGGTCTCCGAGACGTCGACGATGGCATCCGCCAGAATCGGCGGCTTGACCTCGGTCGCCCCCCAGGAGAACTCGATGTGGGCCTCGACGCCGTGCTGGGCGAGGAAGCGCTTGGTCATGCCGACCGCCTCGGTGGCGATGCGCTTGCCCTGCAAGTCCTTGACCGAATTGAACTCCGAGCCTTCCTTGGCGGCCATCACCCAGCGCACGATGCCGTAGTTGGGCCAGGGCGCCTTGAGGTCGGCCAGCTCGGCGACGTCCGCGCCGGTCTCCTGGATCCAGTCCAGCCCCGTGATCGCGCAATCGAGCACGCCCTGCCCGACGTAGCGGGCCATCTCCTGCGGCCGTATCAGGATGCACTGGATCTCGGCGTCGTCGATATCGGGATAGTAGGACCGCCCGGAGATCCGCAGGTTGTAGCCGGCCCGGTTGAACAGGCTTTGGGTCGTCTCCTGCAGGCTGCCTTTCGGAATCCCGACGCGCAGGCGCTTGGCGGTCATTTCCGTCTCCCTTCAGTGGCTTAGCGGCTTATCGGCTTGTAGCGAATCCGCTTCGGCTTGGCGCCTTCCTCGCCCAGGCGCTTGCGCTTGTCTTCCTCGTATTCCTGGTAGTTGCCCTCGTAGAAGAACCACTGCGATTCGCCTTCGCAGGCGAGGATGTGGGTGGCGATGCGGTCGAGGAACCAGCGGTCGTGGGAGATCACCAGCACGCAGCCGGAGAACTCCAGCAGCGCGTCTTCCAGGGCGCGCAGGGTTTCCACGTCGAGGTCGTTCGACGGTTCGTCGAGCAGCAGCACGTTGCCGCCCTGGATCAGGGTCTTCGCCAGGTGCAGCCGGCCGCGCTCGCCGCCCGACAGGTTGCCGACAATCTTCTGCTGGTCGCCGCCCTTGAAGTTGAAGCGGCCGATGTAGGCGCGGCTGGGCATCTCGAACTTGCCGACCGTCAGCACGTCGGCGCCGTCGGCGATCGCCTCGAACACCGTCTTGTCGTTGGCCAGGCCCTCGCGCGACTGGTCGACGGCCGCCATCTTCACGGTGGGGCCGGTGACGATCTCGCCGGAATCCGGCTTCTCGATGCCCTGGATCATGCGGAACAGGGTCGACTTGCCGGCGCCGTTCGGGCCGATGATGCCGACGATGGCTCCGGCCGGAATCTTGAACGACAGGTCGTCGATCAGCAGCCGGTCGCCGAAGGCCTTGGTGACGTTCTTGAACTCGATGACCTCGTTGCCCAGTCGCTCGCCGGGCGGGATGAAGATTTCCTGGGTCTCGTTGCGCTTCTGGTATTCGACGCTCGACATCTCCTCGTAGCGGGCCAGGCGGGCCTTGCTCTTGGCCTGGCGGGCCTTGGGGTTCTGGCGCACCCACTCGAGTTCCTGCTTCATCGCCTTCATGTGGGCGTCGATCTGCTTCTGCTCCTGCTCCAGGCGCGCTTCCTTCTGTTCCAGCCAGGACGAGTAGTTGCCCTTCCAGGGGATGCCCTCGCCGCGGTCGAGTTCCAGGATCCACTCCGCCGCGTTGTCGAGGAAGTAGCGGTCGTGCGTGACGGCGACCACGGTGCCGGGGAAGCGCGTCAGGAATTGTTCGAGCCACTCGACGGATTCGGCGTCGAGGTGGTTGGTCGGCTCGTCGAGCAGCAGCATGTCCGGCTTGGAGAGCAGCAGCTTGCACAGCGCGACGCGGCGCTTCTCGCCGCCGGAGAGGTTCTTGATGACGGCATCCCAGGCCGGCAGGCGCAGCGCGTCGGCGGCGATCTCCATCTGGGTCTCGGTGTCCGCGCCGGCCGTGGCGATGATCGCCTCGTACTTCGCCTGGTCCTCGGCCAGTTTGTCGAAGTCGGCCTCGGGATCGGCGTAGGCGGCGTAGATTTCGTCGAGCTTCTGCTTGGCCTCCATGATCTCGCCGAGGCCCGACTCGACTTCTTCCTTGACCGTCTTCTCGGCATCGAGCTGCGGCTCCTGCGGCAGGTAGCCTATCTTCATGTTCGGCTGCCACTGCACTTCGCCGTCATACTCTTTGTCGACGCCGGCCATGATGCGGATGACGGTGGACTTGCCGGAACCGTTGAGGCCCAGCAGGCCGATCTTGGCGCCGGGGAAGAAGGAGAGGGAGATGTTCTTGATGATCTGCCGCTTCGGCGGCACGATCTTGCTCACGCGGAGCATGGACATTACGTATTGGGCCATTTTTGCTTGAGTGGTGCGAAAATCGACCCGCAAGCTTACCCGAGGCCGGCTCGGCCCGGGACAAAATCGAACGCTGACAAGGGGACGGAAAGGGGAATGAGGGGATGGGCCTGATCTCGACGATGACCGACTGGCTGTCGCCGAACGCGCTGGGCGAGACCGAGCGCGTCGCCATCGAAAAGATCGTCGACCGCGTCGATCCCAAGCTGCGCGTCGTCTCCGGCTACCAGCGCAAACTCGCCAAGGCCGTGCGCGAGGCGATGCAGTATTGCGACTCCCTGGTGGCCGCAATTCCCGGTCCCATCGAGGTGGACGTCAAGGCCTTCGGCAACGATCCGCTGGTGCATGCGGTGTTCGCGGCGCCCGAGGACATTCCCCGCATGCTGGGCACCAGCCGGGAGATGAAGAAGTTCATCGCCGCGCCGGAAACCCGGGCTGCCGACGAAATCTACGCGCTGATCGGCATGCGGCGCAAGGAGAAGACCGTGCTGGCCCCGGCGCTGCAGGGCGACGTCGTGCGCGAAGGGGTGCCGCAGCGGCTGCTCTATTTCGCCGACCACACGCTGCGCGAGCTGAGCCTGCAGGCCGACCAGACGCGCGAAGGCCTGCGCCATTCCGCCTGCGACAGCCTGGCGGCCAGCTTCGCCGTCCATCTCGACTCGCTGCGCCGCGAGAAGGTCGACGTCCACACCGCCTGGGAGCAGGAGCGCGCCTTTGCCCGCAGCGTTGCGGCCCAGGCGGCATCCGAGGGCGAGGCGCACGAGCACCGGCGGCTGGAGATCGAGGAGCACCTGCGCGAAATGGCGTCGTCGCTGGAGCCGGCGCGTGTCCTCGATGCGCTGGCCGAGTGGCTGGCCAACCCCGAGCCGCGCCTGCGGCTGGTGTCGACCTCGGTCTACGTCGACCGCCTCGGCGTCCTGACCCAGCCGGTGCCGGGCAATCCCGACGTGCAGATGCTGAGCTTCCCCGAACTCGTCGGCCGCGACCGGCGCCATTGGCTGGTGCTGCTGGCGCGAATCCCGCGCGAGGATGCCGAGCGGGCACAGAAGGAATACGGGCAGGCGGACCGCTACTTGGTCATCTGACGCGCAATCGCGCGCGCAGCGCGTCGATCTCGTCCAGCATGTCGGCCACCAGGGCCGCCAGTTCGGGCCCGGCGTCGAAGTCCCGTTCCATCTGGCGCATGCGCCGGGCGCGCAGCACGGCGGCGGATGACAGGCGCCAGACGCCGGCCACGCACTCCGCGTGCGGCAGCAAGCCTTCCTCGATATGCCGCACCAGCCACGCAGGTTCCACCGTGCAGGCGGCCGCGACCTGTTCCAGCGTCAGCCACGAATCCTCGATCAGGCTGCCGATCAGCACGTCTTCGTCATGCATGGCTGCCGCTCCTTTCCGCGCGCGGATCGAAGGCGAGGTCTTCCGCCATGCGCTCGTAGAGCTGGCGCGCCTTCGGCGTGTCGGCCGGCGGCAGGACCACCTGGATCTCCAGCAGCAGGTCGCCCGGCGGCTCGCCGGGAATGCCCTTGCCGCGCACGCGCAGCTGCTTGCCGCTCTGGGCGCCTTCGGGAATGCGCACCTTGATGGACCCTTGCGGCAGGTCGACGCCGACCACCGCACCGAGCGCTGCCTCCCAGGGAGCGACGGGCAGGGTCAGGTGGAGGTCACGTCCGTCTGCGCGCAGTCTCGCATGCGGCTTGAAGTGCACCTCCAGCATGAGGTCGCCGGCCGGGCCGCCGCTCATGCCGGGCGCGCCCTGCCCGGCAAGCCGGATCGTCTGGCCTTCGCGCACGCCCTTGGGAATCTTCACGTTCAGCGTGCGGCTTTCGAGCGCGGCGCGGCCGTCGGCCCCCACGCGCGGCACGCGCAGGCTGATCTGCCGGACGGCGCCCGTGAAGGCGTCCTCGATGTCGAGCAGTATCCTGGCATGATGGTCCTCGCCTTGCGACCGGAAGTGCGCGCCATGGCCCTGGAAGCCGCCGCGCGCGCCGCCCATGCGGCCGAACAGTTCGGCGAAGAAGTCCGAGAAGTCCGCGGCCTCCCCCGGGCCGAAGCCGCGTCCCGAGAACTCGAAGCCGGCGTCCCAGTCGGGCGGCGGCCGGAAGTCCTGGCCCGGCTGGTAGCCGCGGCCGACCTGGTCGTAGGCGGCGCGCTTCTCGGGGTCCGAGAGGACCGCATAGGCCTCGTTGACCTCCTTCATGCGCGCCTCGGCATCCGGCTCCTTGGATACGTCCGGATGGTACTTGCGCGCCAGCTTGCGGAAGGCCTTCTTGATGTCGTCCGCGCTGGCGTCGCGGGAAACGCCGAGCGTGTGGTAGTAGTCCTGGAATTGCATGCGAGCCCCTCGTCTGCCCGATACGACTCCAGTATTTGGGGATGCCGCGCGCGTCGTCAAGGAGGTATTGAAGTCGCGGACGAAGTCCCTATCTTGGAAGCGTGAGGCGCCGCCCGGCGCCCCCGTCTTCAGCAGAAGGAGGAACAACGATGATGTACCGCACCCTGTTCCCGCGCGACGTGTTCGCCGAACTGGACCGGCTGCAGCGCGAAATCCAGCAGGCCGTCGACTTCTCGCCCAGCATTCGCGGCGTCGGCCGCGGCGGCTTTCCCGCGATGAACATCGGCGGCACGGCGAAGTCGATCGAGATCTACGCGTTCGCCCCGGGTGTCGATCCCGCCAGCCTCGACGTGCAGATCGAGAAGGGCGTGCTGACGATTGCCGGCGAGCGCAAGGCGGATGCGCGGCCTGAGAAGGCGTCCGTGCATATCGACGAGCGCTTCGCGGGCCGATTCCGCCGCGTCGTCACGCTGCCGGACGACGTCGACGCCGGCAACGTCCAGGCCAAGTACCGCGACGGCGTGCTGCACATCAGCATCGCGCGCAAGGAAGCTGCGCAGCCGCGGCGTATCACCGTCCAGTAAGGAGCAATGACATGAGCGAGAACGTGACCAAGACCCAGCAAGCGGAAGCCGCGCGCAACGAGGCCGCCATGCTGCCGCCCGTCGATGTCGTCGAGGACGCCAACGGCATCACGCTCTATGCCGACCTGCCGGGCGTGACCCGGGACCGGCTCAACCTGCACGTCGATTCCGACACGCTGACCATCGAAGGCGACGTCGTCCTCGACGTGCCCGAGGGCATGGAGGCGAGCCACGCCGAAGTCAGCCTGCCGCGCTACCGGCGCGCCTTCACGCTGTCGAAGGAACTCGACGCGCAGAAGGTCGAGGCGCAATTCGACAAGGGCGTGCTCAAGCTGCGCATCCCGAAGGCCGAGCACGCGCAGCCGCGCAAGGTCGAGATCAAGGTGATGTAGGAACCGCCGAGCCGGGGCCGATCGGCCCCGGCCGTTCGCGTCAGGCTTCGTCCCAGCCGGTGATCATCGCCTTGATGTGGGCATACCAGGTGTGCCCCGTCGTCGTCATATAGACGTGCACGAAGAAGAACGACAGGATCATGAAGGCGCCGACCGTGTGGGCATAGGCGACCCACTGCAGCGAAAGGCGCCCGTCGAGACCGAGCGCCTCCCACTGCTCGTAGAACAGGTAGAGCAGGCCGCTGCCCCAGATGATCGGCGACATGACGGCCAGGAACGCCAGGTAGGCGAGGCGCTGCAGGGGATTGTGCTTCTGCTCGGCGCTCTTGCGGAACGGATGCTCGGCGTTGTGGAAGATGCCGTAGGCGTAGTAGCGAACCATGGCGTCGACTTTCTTGATCGTCGGCAGGTATTGGCGCCATTCGCCGGTGGTGAACTGCCAGACGATGGCGAACGCCCATAGGGTGAGGACGGTCCAGGCCGCCAGGGTGTGATAGTCGACCGCGCGGCCGAAGCCGAACAGCTTGTAGGTGCCGTGGACCTCGAAGCCGGTGACCATCATCACCATGATCAGGAAGGCCTGCGACCAGTGCCAGAAGCGCTCGAAGCGCTTGTAGATGTAGATGCGTTCGGTGCTCATGCTTGGTTTCTCCGTTTGCAGCGGCGGAACAGGACGCACAGGATGCCGTGCAGCAGGCTGCCGCCGAGCGACAGGCCGACGACGGTCCAGCCGATCATGTCGAGCAGGTGCGGGCGGTCGCGGCCGGGCAGGTAGACGCCTTCGACGCCCGCGAGCCGGCCGCCTTCCTGGTGGCATTGCTGGCAGGGCACGGCGTCGTGCTTGGGCGCCACCATGTGGGTGATCGGCCAGTTCATCTCGGTGCTGACGAAGCCGTACTTGCCGCTGAAGGGCAGGCCGGCCGTCGCCATGCCCTTGGCGATCGCCTTCTGCCAGTCGTAGTTCTGCCACAGGGCGGTGTCGTCCTCGCCGGCGGTATGCGTGACGGCAAGGATGTTGTTCTCGCTGTCGTAGGCCTGCTTGCCGCGGTGCACCTTGAACGGCCAGATGCGCGAGTCCGGCGCGCCCGGCGTGCCCTCGATGTGGTTGATCTCCACGGTCCTGCTCGGGTCGATCTTGTCGCCCACCGCCTTGTAGCTGAATTCGCCGTTGAACCAGCGGTACTCCGGACGGACGTAGGAGTCCCACACCCACGCGCCTTTCTTCGAGTCGAAGGCGCGGCGGCCGGCGCTGTCCTTGACCGACATCGGCTTGCCGTTCGGATCCATCTTGGTCGCCTGCGACCAGTCCCAACTCAGTTCGGTGCCGATGGCGTCGCGCGCGTACTCGGGGATGTGGCAGGTCTGGCAGGCGACGCGCCTGGTGTGCTCGTTGAGCTTGGCGTGCCGGGCCGGGTGCGGGCGGTTGCCATGGCAGGACTGGCACGAGGCGGGTTCCTTGTCCTCCTTGCCGCGGATGTGCGCCGGGCCGTCGAGCGCGGCCGCCATGCGGTAGCGGCTGCCCGAGACCTCGTGGTCGGACGTCCGGTGGCAGGTGGTGCACGTGAAGTTGAGGCCGCTGCGGTCCATGTGGACGTCGAGGTACTTCTCCGGGTTCTGCAGCGCCGCGTCGAGGTCGCCGTGCTTGGTGCCGTTGGCGCCGGCGCCGAAGAAGTGGCAGCTGCCGCAGGTGGTGCGGCTGGTCTTGCCGACGTTCTGCGCGACCTTGGCGAGGTCGACCGCCTCGACGAACTTGCCGGAGCCGCGCGGGAACTCGGTGCGCTCGTAGACCGGGTGGCCGGCGTCGCCGGGCAGCTTGCGATACGTGCCGGTGGTGTCGTGGCAGACCAGGCAATCGACGTTCTGCTCGGCGGAGAAGTCGAAGCTGGCGTCCTTCCAGCCGTAGCCGGCGTGGCAGGCCATGCAGTCCTTCTCGTTGGAGATCGGCGTCGTGCAGTAGTTGTTGATGAGATTGCGCTTGCCGAGCTTCTTGCCGGTCCTGGGATCGATGTATTCCCAGGTCCAGTGCTTGGTGTGCTGCACCTGGTCGGCCGCTTCGGTGTGGCAGGAAAGGCAGGCCTTGGTGACCTCCGGCCCGCTGGCGAACTTGTGCTGGAGTTCCTTGAATTTCGAGTGGTCGGCGGTGCTCTTGCTTGGCGCGGCCGCGGTGGCGGCGCAGGCATTGCCGAGGATGAAGGTGGCGGCGCAGAACAAGGCCGCCGCCAGCAGGTGTCTTATCTGGCTCATGATCATGCTCCGTGCGCTCAGCAGCCGCCCGCCGAGCCGCCGCCGGAGCCGCCGCCTGAGCCGCCGGTGCTCGGCACGATGATCGGCGGCGCCGGCAGCTTGGGATCCATGATCAGGAACTTGTGCTGATCGGCGACGACGTTCTTCATGATATCGCCGACCTTCTG
>DASVZD010000013.1:0-24835 GCA_036391815.1 Rhodocyclaceae bacterium | reverse complement strand
CCGCGCGCGAACAGGCGCTGCGCGACGAGCGCGTGGTGGCGCTCGGCGCGCTGGCCGCCGGCGCCGCGCACGAACTGGGCACGCCGCTGGCCACCATCGCCGTGATCGCCGAGGAACTCGAGAGCGAGCCGGCGCTGCCGGAGGCGGCGCGCCAGGACCTCATCCTGCTGCGCCAGCAGGTGGCCAACTGCAAGTCGATCGTCACCCGGCTGGCGGACCGCGCCGGCGCGGCGCGCCTCGAAGGCGCGCGCGCAGTGGCGGTCGACGCCTGGGTGCGGGAAGCGGTGGCGCGCTGGCAGGCCACCCGGCCGCGCGCCTCCTGCGCGTTCACCGTCGCCGGCATCCCGCCGGCGCCGCACATCGCCGCCGACGAGACGCTCGAGCAGGCGCTGGCCAACCTGCTGAACAATGCCGCGACCGCCGGCGGCGAAGCCGTCGAATTGCGCCTCGACTGGGACGGCGTTCGCGTCACGGCCGAAGTGGCCGACCGCGGGCCCGGCTTCCCGTCGCCGGTGCTGGCCGGCGCCGGGCGCGGGCCGCTGGCGTCGACCACCGGGGGCGCCGGCATCGGCCTCATGCTGTCGTGCGCCGCCGTCGAGCGCCTCGGCGGCCGGCTTTCGCTGGAGAACCGCGGCGGCGCGGTGGCCCGCATCGAACTGCCGCTGGGGAGCGCAACGCCATGAGCGAAACCGTCCTGGTCGTCGACGACGATCCCGCCTTCAACGGCGTGCTGACCCGCGCCCTGGTGCGGCGCGGCCTCGATGCCCGCGGCGTGACGACCGCGCAGGAGGCGCTCGAGATCGCCCGCAGCGATCCGCCGGCCAAGGTGGTGCTCGACCTCAACCTGGGCGGCAGTTCCGGGCTGGCCCTGATCGAGCCGCTGCTGGCGGCGAACCCGGCCTGCCGCATCGTCGTGCTGACCGGCTACGCCAGCATCGCCACGGCGGTGGACGCCATCAAGCTCGGCGCCACCCAGTACCTGGCGAAGCCGGTGGAGGTCGCGGCCGTGGTGGCCGCCTTCGAGGGGGAAAAGCCGAAGCCGGCGGAGAAGCTCGAGGCGGCGCCGCTGTCGGTCGACCGCCTCGAGTGGGAACACATCCAGCGCGTGCTGCGCGACCACGACAACAACATCTCGGCGACCGCGCGCGCCCTCAACATGCACCGCCGCACGCTGCAGCGCAAGCTGATGAAGCGTCCGGTCAAGCACTAGGGCCTGCGGCCCCCGGCCCGCCGGACGCGGGACCGTCTCAGTGGTGCATGTGCTCCATCGGCATCCCCGACGGCGCCTCCGGCATCTTCACCGGCGCCTCGACCTGCTTGCTGCTGCCGTCGGCGAAGCGCAGCGTGATGGCGACCTTGTCGCCCGGCTTCAGGTTGGCGGTCGGGTCGATCATCATGATGTGGTAGCTGCCGGGCTTCAGCGCGGTCTCGCCCTTCGCCTTGATGCCGATTTCCGGCACCTGGCGCATCTCCATGACGCCGTGGTTGTCGATGTGGGTATGCAGCTCGACCGTCTTGGCGGCCGTGCTTTCCGCCTTCACCAGCTTGGCGTCGGCGGCGCCGCCGTTCTTCAGCAGCATGAAGGCGCCGGTGGCGCGGGCGCCGGGGGGGGCCGCGCGCACGTAGGGATCGACGACCTGGATGGAGTCGGCGCTGCCGGCAGCGTAGGCGACGGCGCTGGCGGCCATCGAGAGGGCGAGGAACAGGCGCGATGCTTTCATGGGATCTCCTTGTGGGTTCAATGCGGCGACGAGGTGAAGCGGAACGGCACGCTGATGCGCTGCGTGCCGGTTTCCACCATGACGGTGGCGATCCAATCCATCGAGCCGGTGACGCACACCGGCAGGCTCGACGTGCCGGCGAAGCGCCCGGGGGCGACCGGCGCCAGCTCGACGCGGTTCACGCCCATGTTCATCTTCGCGCCTGCCAGGTCGAGCACCACCTTGTTGGCGGTCAGGCCGGCGAGCGTCACTTCCGCCGTCAGCGGCTGCACGTTGGGAATCGGCCGCGGCGCCATGGACAGCTCGATGCGGCCGCCGCCGGGCACCGCCGCGCCGCAGGCGCGCTCGTGCAGGCTGCAGCCGGGGTCGGCGGCGGCCGTCACGTCGGCCTTGGGCAGCAGCAGCGGCGAGAAGTAGTAGCCGCCTGCGGCGACCAGCAGCAGCGCGGCGACGATGGCGGCGTCGACGATATGGCTCTTGTTGACGGGCAAGGGAACGGCGTCGGCAGGGGAATCGAAGTCGGCAAGTTTAACCCCCGGCGCCGGCCGCGGCCCGCGGCAACTTGCCGCAGGTCAAGCGCCGCCGCGGCCGCGGCGGCTATACTGCCTCGCCATGGACACATTCCGCCGCGCGCTGCGCTTCCTGCTGCTTTCCTGGGCCGCGCTCGCGGCCGCCCACGCCTGGGCCGCGCCGCCGGCCGACGCCGCGGCGCTGTTCGCCGCCCCGCTGGTCGGCGTCGACGACAAGCCGGCCAGCCTTGCGCCGTGGAAGGGCAAGCCGCTGATCGTGAACTTCTGGGCACGCTGGTGCACTCCGTGCCGCAAGGAGATCCCCGAATTCGTGAAGGCGCGCGCGCGCCACAAGGGCAGTCCGGTCGAGGTGCTCGGCCTCGCGCTGGAGGAGAAGGGCGAACCGGTGCGCGAGTTCGCCAAGGCCTACGGCATCGACTATCCGCTGCTGCTGGTGCGAGACAACGCCATGAACCTGATGTCCGAGCTCGGCAACGGCCAGCTCGGGCTGCCCTTCACGCTGGCCGTCGACCGCCAGGGCCGCATCGCCTTCGTGAAGCTCGGCCCGATGTCGGCGGCCGACATGGACGCCGCCTTCGCCGCGGCGCAACGCTGAACCCGCCGGAGGCCGCCATGGTGCTGCTCGAATTCTCGATGTACCCGACGGACAAGGGCGAGAGCGTCAGTCCCTACGTGGCGCGCTCGCTCGACATCATCGACAAGAGCGGACTCGCCTACCAGCTGACGCCGATGGGCACCGTCATCGAGGGCGAATGGCAGCAGGTGATGGAAGTGGTGTCGCGCTGCTTCGAGGCGATGCGGCCGGACTGCAACCGCATCGCCACCCAGATCAAGATCGACTACCGCGCCGGCGCCGGCGGCCGCCTGAAATCGAAGGTCGAGTCGGTCGAGCGCAAGCTGGGCCGGCGCCTGTCCACCTGAAGGACCTCAGCGGCCGCGCGCGCCGAGCAGGCCGTCGGCCTGCACCAGGTGCGGCGTCTTGAATCCCTCGGTGAAGGATTCGCGCACCCCGGCGAGCCACTGCTTCTCCCCGAAGTGCGCGGCCAGGCTCATGCCGGCGCGCAGCTCGAGCGTGCGCGCCCCCTGCCGCCGGCCCAGCGCGAGCGCGCGCAGGAAGTCCTCCTTGGCCTCGGCGTGGCTGAGCGGCGAAAGCCGCAGCCGGCATTCGCCGCGCAGCCGGTGCACTTCGGCGGTGAAATGGCCGTCGGTGGTCGCGGCCGCCTCGGCCAGCGCCTCCTCGGCCGACTCCAGCGCCGCGGCGGCCATGCCCGCATGCAGGTAGGCCTCGACCAGCGCGGAGAGGAACACCACCGAGATGCCGCGGATCGCGGCGCGCATGCCGTCGATGCTCGAGTTCAATTCGGCGATGCCCTGGTCGCGGCGCCCCTGCTTGACCAGCGCCCAGCCGTGGGTCATCTCGCCGGCGGCGAGCCACACCGGGAAGCCGTGTTCGCGCGAGACCGAGATCGTCTCCTCGGACAGCTTCAGCGTCTCCAGCGGCTTGTCCAGCCAGCGATGCAGCACCGAGGCGAAGCACAGCGCCAGTGCCAGCGTGTGGGGATGAGCCAGCTTGCGGGCGCGCTCCAGCATCTCGCGCGCCACGTGCTGGGCGGTGTCGGGATAGCCGAGGAAGAAGGTCGACCAGGCCTGGTAGGCCATGCAGGAGACCGACAAGTCCTCGCCGAACTGCTCGAGCAGCGACCGATGCTGCGCGGGATGGTAGAGGGCCAGGGCGTGTTCGACGTGCTCGCGCGCCGCGGTGAAGCGGCCCGCCCAGAAGGCGGCATCCGCCATCGCATAGTGCGCGGCCTGGCGCTCGAGCGGGCCGCCGCGGCTGCGCGCCGTCTCCAGCAGCCGCTCGGCGGGCTCGAGCGCCGCGTGCGAGCCGACGCCGGCGATGGCGTTCATGACCTGCGCCCATTGCGCGCGGAACAGTTCCTCGTGGTCGGAGATGACCGCGCCGAGTTCGGCGGCGCGCGCGTTGGCCTGGGTGGCGAGCTCGGAGCCGTAGCCGTGGGCGGCCTGCAGGACGACGCCGAGACCCGCCTGCAGCGCGAACTCCAGGCGGTCGCGTTCGATCCCGGGCGCCAGCGAGGGAATCAGCGCCAGCCCGGCCCGGAAATGGGCGACCGCCTCGGCGGTGGCGGCGTGCTGCGTCGCGCGCTTGCCCGCCTCCAGCCAGCGCTCGATCGCCTGGCGCGTCTCGCCGCAGGCGGCCCAGTGCTGCGCCAGCACTTCGGGTTCGCCCGCGCCCCGGGCCTGCAGTTCCTCGGCGATGCGGCGATGCGCCGTCTGCCGGCCGGCCCGGGTCTGGGACTCGTAGGCCGCTTCCTGGATCAGCGCATGCTTGAACTTGTAGCCGCCGCGCACCTCGAGCACGAGCCCGGCGCGCAGCAGCGCATCGAGCATGGGCGGCGACTCCGAGACCGCCAGCAGCAGCGCAGCGTCGAAGCGCCGGCCGATGGTGGCGGCGAGCTGCGCCGTGCGCTTGGCGTCGCCGAGCGCGTCGAGCTCCGCGGCGAGCAGGTCGTGCAGCGTGGCCGGCACGCGCGCGCTGCCGCCGTGGACCAGCTTCGCCATCTCCTCGACGAACAGCGGAATGCCGCCGCTGCGCTCGACGATGCCTTCGTGCGCGGCGGGCGCCGCCGCCGGGTTGAGCGATGCGGCCATGATCGCGGCTTCCTCGCGGCTCAGCGGCGCCAGCTCGATGTCGGCGTCCAGCGCGCTGCGCCAGGCCGGATCAAACTCCGGCCGCGCGGTGAACAGCGCCAGGATCGGGGCGCTGCCGCGGCGCTGGACCAGGCGCGCCAGCAGGTCGAGCGTGGAAGCGTCCGCCCAGTGGAGGTCCTCGACGACCAGCAGCAGCGGCCGGCGCGCCGCGACGGCGCACAGGAGATCCAGCAGCACCTCGACGGTCTGCTCCTTCTGCCGCGCGCCGGCGGGCGGGCGCTTGGCGTGGCCCGCCGGCACCGGCAGCGACAGCAGCGCGAGCAGCAGCGGCACCGCCTGGCGCGCGAGTCCGGCGAAATGCGATTCGTAGTGGCGCGCGAGCTTCTGCGTCTTGCGCTCGGGCGAGTCCGCCGGCTCGAAGCCGCAGATCGCCTCCAGCATCGCCCGCACCGGGTGGAACGGCGACTGCGCGAACTCGGGGAAGCAGCGCATTTCCCGCGTGGCCTGCGCGTCGAGCGCCAGTTGTTCGGCCAGCACGCGGACCAGCCGCGACTTGCCGATGCCGGCGGCGCCGCGCACCAGGGCGGCGCGCAGGCCGCGCCGCCGCGCTGCCGCCCACTGCTCGGCCAGCACGCCGACCTCGGCGACGCGGCCGACGTAGGGCGTCAGGCGGCTCGCCGCATCCAGGCGGTGGCGCGCGCCGCTTTCGCCGAGCACGCGATGCGCGCCGAGCCCGACCGGCTCGCAGTCGAAGTAGCCGTCGACCAACTGCAGCGTGGCGTCGCCGATCACGGTGCCGTCGCCGATTTCGCTCAGGCGCAGCGCGGTTGCCGAAGTCAGCCCGAGCGAGTCCGGCAGGGAATCGCTCGCCACCACCATGCCGGTATTCACTCCGCAGCGCAGCGCCAGGCGGGCGTCGCCGAGCTGCTGCGCGGCGAGCGCGGCGCGCACCGCCCGCCGGGCTGCATCTTCCTGCGCCGCGGGATAGCCGAAATAGCCGAACAGCGTGCCGCCGTGGCCGGGCGCTACGTGTCCGCCATGCTCGCGCACGATGTCCTGCACGTTGCGGTGCTGCTCGAGCCACTGTTCGACGATGTCTTCGGGATTGATCGCCTTCGCGGGCGCCAGGCGGCAGCACAGCGCGGTGACCTGGCGCCGCTCGGCGACTTCGCGAGGAGCGGCCGGAGGCTTGCCCAGGCGGCCGGCCTGGATGAGCGCCAGCAGCTCGCGGGTCTCGGCGGCGGGCTCCGCGGCCTGCTCGCGCCACAGCGCCTGGCGGCAGGTTTCGAACTGCGCCACCGCAGCGGCCAGCTGCCCGCGCCCGGCCAGCACCCGCATGATCCGGCGGTGGGCATCCTCGTTCCACGGTTCGAGTTCGAGCTGGGCGCCGGCGACGGCGAGCAGCCTCTCGGCATGGCCGGCCCGCTCCAGCGCGTCGCCGAGCCGGTCGAACAGCGCGAGCGCGCCGCGCCGGCACGCCTCCCGCCTGGCCGACAGCCAGTCGGCGAAGTCGGGGCAGTCCTCGAGTTCCAGCCCGTCGAGGAACGGGCCGCGATACAGCGCGGCCTGCCGCTCCAGTTCCTCGATGGTGGCGTCCGGCCCCGGCGGCGTCGCGAATTCCGCTAGATCGAAAGTAAAGTCGCCCGGGTCGAGCCCGACGCTGTCGGCCGTCACGCGAGGGAAGGTCTCGCAGCCGATGGCGCTGCGCAGCTTGAACACCGTCTTGCGCAGGTTGGCGCGCGCCGAGTGCCCCGGCAGACCCGGCCACAGCAGGAAACCCAGGAATTCGCGGCGATGCGGCTGCGGCTCCGCGGCGAGGTAGGCCAGCAGGGCGAGCGCCTTCCGATGAAGGCTGGCGGGGACCGGCTTGCCGCCGACCATCGTTTGGGCCGGGCCGAGGAGTCGTATGCCGACTTTCTGGTTGTCCACTTTTCGCGCGGGCTGGGGTCCGGTTCCGCGGTTCCCGCATCGTCCAGGGAACGATCAGGGAACGCGGGCTCATTAGCATGCGGCCGTCAAATTTACCAAAGAAGCGGCGCAGGGAGCCAACGGTTTCATGAATGCCCACATGCACAACTGGTTGCTGGCGGAAGCGGTGGACGCGATCGACCACGGCATGCTGTGGCTGGACGGCGACCTGCGCGTGGTGGGACACAACGAGGCTTACCGCCGCCTGCTCGACGTTCCCGACGAGGCGCTGGCCGCCGGGGCCAGCTATCGGCAGCTGCTCGAGCGCCTGTCCGAGCGCGGCGAATTCGCCGGCGGCGCGGCGGAAGTCGGCATCGAGGAACGCCTGTGCGCGATGGGCCGGCGCGAAACCGTGCAGGCCGAGCGCGTGCGGCCCAACGGCATGGCGCTGTCGATCAAGGCGCGGCCGCTGTCGTCGGGCGGCTGCGTATTCACCTACGTCGACGTGACGCGCGAACGCGCGGCGCGGGAGCTGCAGCGGCGCAACGCCAAGGCCACCGTGGTCGCCATGGCGAACTTCGCCGAGCACCGCGATACCGACACCGGCGTGCATGTGCTGCGCGTCGCGCGGCTGGTCGGCCAGACGGCGCGCAAGCTGATGACGCGCGGCGGCTCTAGCGAAATCGACGAAGACTATGTGGAGCGAATCGCTACGGCGTCGATCCTCCACGACGTCGGCAAGATATCGACGCCCGACCATATCCTGCTGAAGTCCGGTCCGCTGCGCTCCGAGGAGCGCGAGATCATGCAGCGCCATGCGGCGGACGGCGCCCGGCTGCTGCGGCAGGCCAAGCTGACCATGGGCGAGAGCGAGTACCTGGAGCTCGGCATCGAGATCGCCCTGACGCACCACGAGTGGCACGACGGCCGCGGCTATCCGCACGGCATCGCCGGCGACGCCATCCCGATCGCGGGGCGCGTCTGTGCCGTCGCCGACGTCTTCGACGCCCTCACCTCGCGCCGGCCGTACAAGACGCCATGGCCGTCGGAGCGGGCCACGGCGCTGATCCGCGAGCAGCGCGGCACGCAATTCGATCCCGACGTGGTGGACGCCTTCATCGAGGTGATCGAGGAGCGCGAGAAGGTCTCCATCGTGAGCTGGCAGGACAGCTATAGCGTGGGCAACCAGCACATCGACGAGCAGCACCAGATCCTCATCGACACCATCAACCAGCTGGCCAGCGCGGAGAGCCTCAACAACCATCATGCCGTGCTCATGATCATCGACGAGCTGGCCAGCTACGCGACGTTCCATTTCGACTTCGAGGAGCGGCTGATGGAGAGCGCCGGCTACCCCGAGCTGCAGCGGCACAAGGCGATCCACCAGGCCTTCGGCAACTGGGTGGCGAACCTGCGCGAGCAGCACCTCAAGTACGGGCGGCGGCCGCTCGGCGCCGCGGTGCTGGGCTTCCTGCGCGATTGGCTCGACCATCACATCCTCGGCGAGGACCAGCGCTACCGGCCCTTCATCGACGGCATGAACTGAGTTTCGCGTTCCCGCCGGGGTTCTCCTCCTCTCCTCCGGCCCCGGCGGGACTTTTTCATCAACTCATGGCAGGAGGGCATGGAGACGCAATGATCGAAACCGCCTACTGGCTGCTGGTGGCCGCCATCATGCTGGCGGCGATAGGACTGGCCGTGGCCGGTCCGGCGGCGGCTTCCCGCGGCTAGCGGCCGCTCATTTGCCGGCGAGCAGCTGGCGCAGGTCGTCGGCGACGTGCGCCGGCGTCTCGCCGTGGCGCTCCACCAGCCGCAGCCGGCCCTCGGGATCGAACACGTAGCTGCTGGCGGTGTGGTCGATGCTGTAGCTGCCGGGCTCGCTGCCCGGATGCTTGGCGTAGAACACCTTGAACTCGCGGGCGGTGTCGGCGATCGTCTTTTCGTCGCCCCACAGGCCGATGAAGGACGGATCGAACCAGGGCACGTACTGGGCGAGCAGCTTCGGCGTGTCGCGCGCCGGATCGAGCGTGACGAACAGCACCTGCACGCGCGCGGCATCCGGCCCCAGCAGCTTCATGGTTTCCTTCATCGCCACCATGTTGGTGGGGCAGACGTCGGGACACTGGGTGTAGCCGAAGAACAGCACGACCGCCTTGCCCTTGAAGTCGGCCAGCCGGCGCGGCTTGCCGTTGTGGTCGATCAGCGCGAAGTCCTTGCCCCAGTCGGCGCCGGTGATGTCGGTGGCGTTGAAATGGGCGGGTTCCCCGCATGCTGCGAGGGCCATGGCGAGGACGGCGAGGACGGCGGCAAGGAATCTCATGGGGGGCGGATCGGCGCACGGCGGAGCGGAGGCGCGGGCAAGTCTATCACCCGCGCAATGCTCCTATACTGCGACCTGTCGCCGCATCCCCGTTCGATTGGAACATGGTCGAGAACCTCTCAGGCGTGCCGCTCCGCCTCGCCCGCGCCTGGCTCTGGCTGGGCCTCGGCGCGTTGGCCGGCGGCGGCGTGCTGGCGGTTCTGCTGGTGCTGTCGCGCACGCCGGGCATCGGCGAAAGCCTCGGCATCGCGCAGTTCTTCCGCGCGGCGCTGATCGTCCATGTCGATCTCACGGTCGCCGTCTGGTTCGTCGCCTTTGCCGGCGTCATGTGGAGCGTGTGCGGCGATGCGCGCGGCGCCGGCATCGGCTACGCCGCGATCGGCGCGACGGCCGCGGGCATGCTGCTGCTGATGGTCTCGCCCTTCCTGCCCGGCGCGCAGCCGCTGCTCAACAACTACCTGCCGGTGCTGCGGCATCCGGTGTTCTATGCGGGACTCGCGCTATGCGCGGCGGGGTTCGCGCTGTCGCTGTGGCGGGCGCTGGCGACGGCGTGGCCGCGGCGGCTGGCAGACGAGCCGCTGCGCCTGGGCGCACTGCTCGGCGCGCTGGCCGGCACCGCGGCGCTCGGCGCCTTCGCCGCCTCCTGGTTGACGCTGCCGGCGCGCGACGACCAGGGCTATTTCGAGGCGCTGTTCTGGGGCGCGGGGCACCTGCTGCAATACCAGCATGCGCTGCTCATGGCCGTGGCATGGCTGTGGATCGCCGATCGCCTCGGCGCCGTTCCGGCCTTCAAGCCGCGCACCTTGTCGCTGCTGTTCGCGCTGGCGGCGCTGCCGCTGCTCGCGGGCTTCATGCTGGTCGCGACGCCGGCCGGCACGCCGCGCCACGTCGCCGGTTTCGCCGAGCTTATGAACTGGGGACATCCGGCGATGCTGCCGCTGATGGCGGCGGCGCTGCTGTCGCTGTGGCGGCTGCGCGCCAGCCGGCACCCGGCGAACATGGCGCTTGCCGCCTCGTTCGCGCTGTTCTGCACGGGCGGCGTCCTCGGCTTCCTGATCCGCGGCGCCAACGTCGTGGTGCCCGCGCATTATCACGGCGCCATCGTCGGCGTGACGCTCGCCTTCATGGGGCTCACCTACGCGCTGCTGCCGCAGCTCGGCTTCCGCGAGGTGGAACTGCGCGCCGGCCGGCTGCAGCCGCTGGTGTATGGCGGCGGGCAACTGCTGCACATCCTCGGCCTCGCCTGGTCCGGCGGCTACGGCGTGGCGCGCAAGGTGGCGGGCGCCGACCAGGTGCTGACCTCCCTGCCGGAGAAGGCCGGCATGGCGATCATGGGGCTCGGCGGCCTCATCGCCGTGATCGGCGGCGTGATGTTCGTGGTGCTGTGCCTGCGCGCGATGCGCTCACCAGCGCGCGTCGAGTCCGGCGGCGAGCAGCAGCAGGGTCAGCTGCAGTAGCGAGGCATGGAAGCAGGCCATCGCCGCGCGGCGATCGGGCCTGGCCATCAACTGCCACGCCTTGCCGATGAACAGCGCGCCGCCCGCCGCGGCGCCGGCGCCATAGAGCCAGCCGAGGCCGAAGAACAGCGGCAGCAGCGAGACGGCGACCAGCGCCAGCGTGCAGGCGAAGATGGTCTTCGCGGCCCGGGCGTTGCCGACGACCACCGGCAGCATGGGGATGCGCGCGGCGGCGTAGTCGTCGCGGAACGCCATGGCGAGGCTCCAGAAATGCGGCGGCGTCCACAGGAACAGCACGGCGGCGAGGACCAGCGGCAGGGCGCCGAGGTGCGGGTCGACGGCGGCCGCGCCGGCCAGCACGGCCCAGCTGCCGGCCAGCCCGCCGACCACGATGTTGAGCCAGCTGCGCCGCTTCAGCCAAACCGTGTAGACGACGCCGTAGAAGAACGCGCCGAGGAACACGTAGAAGGCCGCCCAGGCGTTGGCGGCGAGCCAGACCGCCAGCAGCGCGGCGGCGACGGCGGCGACGATGGCGGCCGGCCACCACCGGCTGCGCGGCAGGCGGCCGCTGGGGAAGGGGCGGCTGCGCGTGCGCCGCATCAGCATGTCGATGTCGTGCTCGTAGTACTGGTTGAAGGCGCCGGCGCAGGCCGACGACACCAGCACGCCCAGCCACAGCACGGCGATGCGCCAGCCTTGCGGCGCCGGTCCGGGCGCGATGGCGAGTCCGGCCAGTGCCGTGCAGGCGATGACCAGGCCGATGCGCAGCTTGAAGACCCCGAGGACGGCCCGCCATTCCGGCCCCAGCCGCGGCGGCGCGGCGGAGAAGCGGGAGTCCATTACTGCATCGTGGTGAAAGCCGTCTGTCATGGGCGTCTCCCGATGGGTGCATGAACCTGCCAGGGTACTGGGCCTCTAAGCTGTGACCGAGAAATCGCAACAGCATTCCCTAGCCCGAAGGAATAGTTATGCCCGACCTTTCCTCGCGCCGCCGGATTGCCGGCTGGCTGTTCGCCTGCGCAGCGCTGGTGTGGCTGATCCTCGTCGTCGGCGGGGTCACCCGCCTCACCCGCTCGGGCCTCTCGATCGTCGAATGGGAACCCCTGGCCGGCGTGGTGCCGCCGCTCGGCGCCGAGGCCTGGCAGGCCGAATTCGCGCGCTACCGCACGAGTCCCGAATACCGGCTCGTCAACGCCGGCATGTCGCTGGCGGCGTTCAAGGGGATCTTCTGGTGGGAGTACGCGCATCGCATGCTCGGCCGCCTCGTCGGTGCGGTGTTCGCGCTGCCGCTGCTGGTGTTCTGGATGCGCCGCGAAGTCGATGCGCGCCTGGCGCGCCGCCTGGCCGGCATTTTCCTGCTCGGCGGCGCCCAGGGCGCCATGGGCTGGTTCATGGTGAGGAGCGGCCTGGTCGACCTTCCGGCCGTCAGCCAGTACCGGCTGGCCGCGCACCTGGCGCTGGCATTCGCCATCGAGGCCCTGCTGTTATGGACGGCGCTCGGGCTGGCCGGGGCGCGCGCGGGCACACCCGTCGATCCTGGGCTGGCCCGCCTGCGCCGCGACGGCGCGCTGATGGCCGGCGCGGTGTTCGTCATGGCGGTGAGCGGCGCCTTCGTCGCCGGCATCCATGCCGGCAAGGCCTACAACACTTTTCCCCTGATGGCGGGGCAGTTCGTTCCCGACGGCATCCTGGCGCTCGATCCCTGGTATTCGAACTTCTTCGCCAACGTCACGGCGGTGCAGTTCGACCACCGGCTCGGCGCCTGGCTGCTGGCCTTCCTGGTTCCGTGGTTCGTGCGGCGGGTGCGCGCCGCCCCTGATGTGCCGCCGCGGGCACGCACGGCGGCCCTCGTCGTGCTCGCGGCATTGGCGCTGCAGGTTTCGCTGGGCATCGCGACGCTGCTGCTGGCGGTGCCGGTGGCGCTGGGGGCGGCACACCAGGGCGGCGCCATGCTGCTGTTCGCGACGCTGGTCTGGCTCAACCACGAGCTGCGGGCCGAAGGCGGGCTGCAAATGAAAATGGCCACTCGAGGAGTGGCCATCGGGACAGCTTGAAACCGGATCAGGCCGCGGCCTGGGTCGGGATCTTCTTGCTGTGGTGGGTGATGCGGTTCTTCGCGTCCACGTACACCAGGTCCGGCTCGAACTTGGTGAGTTCCAGTTCGTTGTAGCTGGCGAAGGTCGCGATGATCAGCAGGTCGCCGGGGGCGGCCTTGCGGGCGGCGGCGCCGTTCACGGAGATGGTGCCGGATCCGCGCTCGGCCTTGATCGCGTAGGTGGTGAAGCGCTCGCCGTTGTCCACGTTCCAGATCTCGATCTGCTGGTACTCGCGGATGTCGGCGGCGTCGAGCAGGTCCTCGTCGATGGCGCACGAACCCTCGTAATGGAGTTCGGCCTGCGTCACCGTGACGCGGTGCAGCTTTGACTTCAGCATGGTTCGTTGCATTGCGTGTCCTTTCTCATGCAAAGGAAGGCGGCAATCACCGGAGCCCGGCGAAGGACTCCGTCCTCTTTGCTACTGGCCTCCGCCGGCATGAGCGCATCGCGGCGACCTAAACTTCCAGATTGTCGATGAGGCGCGTGCTGCCTAGCCGCGCCGCGGCCAACACCACCAACCTGGATTCGTGAGCGGCCGGCAATTGTAGATCAAATGAGTTTCGCACCGCAATATAGTCCGGAACCCAGCCATGGGCGGCCATTTCGGCCATCGCCGCCCGCTCCAGGCCTGCAAAATCGCGGTTTCCGGACCGGATTTCCCCTACCACCTTAGTCAGAGCGCGGAATAGCCGGGGCGCTTCCATCCTTTCGGCCTCGCTCAGATACCCGTTGCGCGAGGAAAGCGCCAGGCCGTCCGCGGCGCGCACCGTCTCTCCCGGCACGATCTCGATCGGCAGGTTGAAGTCCGCCGCCATGTTCCGGATCACCATCAACTGCTGGAAGTCCTTCTTGCCGAACAGCGCGACGTCGGGCTGGGCGATCTGGAACAGCTTCATCACGACCGTGGCGACGCCGCGGAAATGGCCGGGGCGGAATTCGCCCTCGATGATGTTCGCCTGCTCCGGGGGCGGCTCGACATGGTAGGCCTGCGGCTGCGGGTACATCTCGTGTTCCTGCGGCGCGAACAGGTGGTCGACGCCGGCGGCGGCGAGCTTCGCGCAATCGGCCTCGAAGGTGCGCGGATACTTCTCGAAGTCCTCGCCGGGCCGGAACTGCAGGCGGTTGACGAAGATCGTCGCCGCCACCGCGTCGGCGTGCCGGCGCGCCTGGGTCATCAGCGCGATGTGGCCTTCGTGGAGGTTGCCCATGGTCGGCACCAGGGCGATGCGCCCGGCAGGGCGCAGCGGCTTCAGGGCGGCGCGCAGGCCGTCGATGGTCTCGTGGATCTGCATCGGAGATTCCCTGCTAGTAGCAGTGCTCGGGAGCGGGGTAGCTGCCGTTCTTGACGGCCTCGACGTAGAGGGTGACGGCGCCTTCGATGCTTTGGGCATCGGCCATGAAGTTGCGCACGAAGCGCCCCTTCTTGCCGGGATAGACGCCCAGCATGTCGTGCAGCACCAGCACCTGGCCGTCGCAGTCGGGGCCGGCCCCGATGCCGATGGTGGCGCAGGCCTTCAGTTGATGCGTGATCTCGCTGGCCAGCATCGCCGGCACCATTTCCAGCACCATCAGGGTGGCGCCGGCCTGCTCGAGCGCGTGCGCGTCGGCCTTCATGCGCGCGGCGTTCTCCTCGCCGCGGCCCTGGACATGGTAGCCGCCCAGCGCGTGCACCGACTGCGGCGTGAGCCCGATGTGCGCGCACACCGGGATGCCGCGCTCGACGAGGAAGTGCACGGTCTCGGCCATCGCCTGGCCGCCCTCGATCTTCACCATCTCGGCGCCGGCCGCCAGCAGGCGCACGGCATTCCTCAGCGCCTGCTCCCTGGATTCCTGGTAGCTGCCGAACGACATGTCGGCGACGCACATCGCGCGCTGCGCCATGTGGCCGACGCATTCCGTGTGGTAGATCATCTGCTCGATGGTGACGGGCAGCGTCGAGGTCTTGCCCTGCACCACGTTGCCGAGCGAATCGCCGACCAGGATGACGTCCACGCCGCAGCGGTCCTCGAGCGCCGCGAAGCTGGCGTCGTAGGCCGTCAACATGGCGATCCTCTCGTGCTCGCGCTTCATGCGCGCCAGTTCCGGCAGGGTGATCGGCTTGTTGCTCGCCAGGTAGGTCATGGCTGTCCGAGCGGAAGGTGAATTCGAGGCCCGTCAGAATACACAATCCCGCCCGCAGCGACCAGCAGCTTCAGCCGTGCGCGGCCAGCCGTTCCCTGAGTTCGGCGACCTCGGCTTCCAGGGCGGCGATGCGCTGCTCGAGGCGCTCCAGGCGTCCGGACGCCGGCGCCGGCGCGTCGTCGGCTTTCGGCGCGCTGGCCACTTCGCCGCCGAACAGATGGGCATAGCGCGACTCGCGCCTGCCCGGTTCGCGCGGCAGGCGGGCGACGAAGGGGCCGTCCTCGCGCGCCGCCAGCGCGGCCAGCACCGACTCGACTTCCGTCACGTCGCCGAAGGGGCAGAGCCGGCTGGCGCGGCTGCGCAGTTCGCCCGGCGTCTGCGGCCCGCGCAGGAAGAGTTCGCAGACGACCGCCAGCTCCGGCGGCGAGAACCTGAGCGAGCCGTAGTTGGTGTTGCAGAAGCGGTGCTGGTACTTCACCACGCGGCTGCCGAAGCCGCCGTGCTCGGTCACCTGGTGCTTCCTGACCAGGCCGTCGACCACCTGCTGGACCGTCGCTTCGTCAAGATCGAGGACCGGGTCGCGGTTGCTCTTCTGGTTGCAGGCGTTGGTCAGCGCGTTGAGCGACAGCGGGTACTGGTCGGGCGTGGCGATTTCCTTTTCCAGCAGGCAACCGATGACGCGCGTTTCGTGAAGGGTGAGTTCGATGGGCATGGGGGGATGTTAGCCCCAAATCAGAGGGGCGTCCCCGGGACAAGCGGTGCCGGGGCCCAAGCGGCATCGCGCCATGGGGTGTTAGCATGGACGGCACGAGGTCGCTGTCCGGAGGAGGAGCGCGATGTCACTTTACGAACAGCGGAAGTTCGTTGCGCCGGAGTTCATCTTTGGCCTCGGAGCGCGCCACCGGGCCGGACAGTATGCGCGCAACTACGGCGCGCGCCGCGTCCTCGTGGTGACCGATTCGGGCGTCGTCGCGGCAGGCTGGCTGCCGGATGTCATCAAGGCGCTGGAGGACGCGGGCTTGCCGTTCGAGGTCTTCCGGGGCGTCACGCCGAACCCGCGGGACGGCGAGGTGCGGGCGGGCGTCGAGGTGTACCTGGCGCGCAACTGCAACGTCATCGTGGCGCTCGGCGGCGGAAGCGTCATCGACTGCGCCAAGGGTATCGGCATCATGGCCACCAACCCGGGCGACATCCTCGCCTACGAGGGAGTCGACAAGATCGAGCATCCGGCCCCGCCGCTGATCTGCATTCCCACCACCGCCGGAACCTCGGCCGACGTCTCCCAGTTCTGCATCATCAACGATCTGGCCCGAAGGGTGAAGATCGCGATCATCAGCAAGGCGGCCGTCCCCGACGTGGCCCTGGTCGATCCCGAGACCACGCGGACAATGGATACCTACCTGACGGCGTGCACCGGGATCGATGCGCTGGTGCACGCGATCGAGGCGTTCGTCTCGACGGCGAGCTCGCCGGTCGTGGACGTGCATGCCATGGCGGCGGCGCGCCTGATTCGCGACAATTTGCGCGCCACCCTGGAAAACCCCGAGGATCTCGTCCGTCGCGAGCAGATGATGCTGGCCAGCCTGCACGCCGGACTGGCATTTTCCAATGCCAGCCTGGGCGCCGTGCATGCGACCGCGCACAGTCTCGGCGGTTTTCTGGATCGGCCGCATGGAGAAAGCAATGCGCTCATGCTCGAGCACGTCATCCGCTTCAACTATCCGCATGCCGCTGCCCGATATGACGCCATGGCAGAAGCCCTCGGCGTTGAGATGGGAGGGCTTCGCGGCGACCAGCGGCGCGACGCCTTCATCGCCTGGGTGCGCGACTTGCGCCTGACTTGCGGCATCGACGCCGGACTGGAGGCGCGCGGCGTCCGGGCGGCCGACGTTTCCGATCTGGCGCATTTCGCGGCGCACGACCCATGCATCTTCACCAACCCGCGCCGCGCCACTCAAGCGGACATACGTGTCATCTACGAAGAAGCCCTCTGACGGATCGGCGCCCGACACCGAATTGGACGATGCCGGGTGGGACGAGCATCGCCGGCGCGTCATCGGGCTCGGCGAAAGGTCGTTCCAGAAAAGCCACTATCCGGAACTGCAGAAGCGGCTGGACGATCTCGGCAGGGCGCACCAGGCGGCCCAGGACCAGATGGCGTTCATCCGCCAGCTGATCGAGACCATCCCGAATCCCGTGTTCTTCAAGGACACCTCCTGCCGCTATCTCGGCTGCAACCGCGCCTTCGAGGCCTATCTCGGCATCCCCCGCGCCCGCATCGAAGGCGCCTGCGCCGCAGACATCGCTCCTCCCGAGCTGGCCCGGATCTATGACGAGGCCGACCGCAAGATGCTGGCGGGCGACTACGTGCAGACATACGAGGCGAAAGTCCAGTTTGCGGACGGCTCGCACCGCGACGTTCTCTTCAACAAGGCGGTGTTCTTCACCCGCGACGGCTCGCCGGCGGGAATCGTGGGCGTCATGCAGGACATCAGCCCGTTGAAGGAAAGCCAGGCGCGCCTCGAGCATCTGGCCCACCACGATGCCCTTACGGGCCTGCCCAACCGGACGCTGCTTGCCGACCGCCTCCAGCAGGCCATGCTCCATGCCGAAAGGCGCCGCGGCATCGTGGCGGTCGTCTATCTCGACCTCGATGGCTTCAAGGCCGTCAACGACGCCTACGGACACTCGACGGGCGACCGGCTGCTGGTCAGCCTGGCCGCGCGCATGCAGGAGGCCTTGCGGGAGGGCGATACGCTCGCCCGTCCCGGAGGGGACGAGTTCGTGGCGGTGCTCCTCGATCTTCGCAGCCGCGAAGAGAGCAAGCCGATTCTCGATCGACTGCTCCAGGCGACGAACCTGCCGATCAGCGTCGACGGGATCGTGCTGCAGGTCTCTGCCAGCGTGGGTGTCACCTACTTCCCGCAACCCGACGACATCACCGCGGACCAGTTGTTGCGGCAGGCCGACCAAGCGATGTACCAGGCAAAGCAGAGCGGGAAGGCCCGCTATCGCCTGTTCGACGCGGAACAGGATCGCGCCTTGCGATATCGCCACGACAGCATCGAGCGCATTCGCGAGGCCTTGGAGAACGACGACTTCGAGCTTTACTACCAACCCAAGGTGAACATGAGGACCGGCGAGCTCGTCGGCCTGGAAGCGCTGATCCGCTGGAACGATCCCTTGCGGGGACTGGTATTGCCGGGTCAATTCCTGCCGCTGATCGAGGACCACGAACTGATCGTCCAACTCGGCGACTGGGTCATCGAACATGCGCTGCGGCAGATGGAGGATTGGCGCGCGGCAGGGCGGACGTTCGCGGTCAGCATCAACGTGGCCAGCAGGCAGCTGCAATCGACGGACTTCGTCGAGAAGCTGCGCCAAGCGCTCGGACGGTATCCGCACGTGGCCGGCCAGCTGGAACTCGAGATCCTGGAGAGCAGCGCCCTCGACGACATGGGCCAGGCCTCGCAGATCATGCGCGCCTGCCATGAACTCGGCATAGGTTTCTCGTTCGATGATTTCGGGACGGGCTACTCGTCGCTCAGCTACTTGAAGAGGTTGCCGGCCCAGGGCCTCAAGATAGACCAGAGCTTCGTGCGGGATATGCTGGACGACCCCGACGACCTGGCCATCCTCGACGGCATCATCGGCTTGGCCGAAGCGTTCCAGCGGCACGTGATCGCGGAGGGCGTGGAAACGGACGCGCATTGCCAGATGCTGCTGCGGCTGGGCTGCGACCTGGGACAGGGATATGCGATCGCCAAGCCGATGCGGGCCGTCCACGTGGGCGACTGGCTGTCCGGCTGGCAAAAGGATGCGCCGAATCACGGCGATTGCCGCCGGGTCGACCGGAACAGCATGACCATGCTGGTCCTGATGACGGAGCACCGATCCTGGATCAGGGCCCTCGGTCGATACCTCCATGACAGGCAGCTGGCGCCGCCTCCGCTCGACTCCCACCAGTGCCGCCTGGGCCAGTGGCTCGACCAGTCCGGCGCATCACGCGAGGCACGTGATCCTGTCATGCGGCAGGTCGTATCGCTCCACGAGGAGATTCACCGCCGGGCACTCGACGTGAACGCCGCCAAGATCCGCGGAGAAATCGAACAGGCGTTGCTGTCCTTCGGCGACATGGAAAGCATGCGGGACACCATGTGCGGGCTGTTGCTGCAGTTGATCGCCCCTCGCGACTAGCCGCCGGGCCCATTCGCGGGGGCGTCTGCCCCGGTCTCTACTGGCAAACGCCCGCCATCACCTTCGACCGCGGCACGCCGTGGTCGAGCAGCCACGCCGCCGCCGCGTCGATGACCGGTTCAGGGCCGGTGACATAGATATCCGCGCCGCCCAGTCCGCCGTCGTCCGCGACGATCCTGTCGAGCAGCGCGCCGAGCAATTGCGGCCGGTGCCCGCCCGCGGTCTCCAGGTTGGACTTCGACACCAGCGGCGTGAACTTGAAGTTGTCCAATGCGTCTTCCATGGCGCGCGGCCAGTTGGCGAAGTAAAGGTCCGGCTCGTGCCAGACGATCCAGTAGAGGCGCATCGAAGCGACGTCGTCCAAGGCCACGGCATGCTCGATCAGGCCCTTCATCCGGGCGAAACCCCGTCCGAATACCATGAACACCAGCTGCTGGGCAGGATCCGTCCGCAGCGCAAAGTCGCCGAGCGGGCCGTCCACCGCGAGCGAATCTCCCACCTTCAGCCTGTTCCAGACGTATTCCGAGAAGTGATTGCCGATCAGCCTGGGCACATGGAACGGGAGGTTCCCGTCGTCGCAGGGACAGCCGGCTATCGGAAGCTCCGCCCGCAACGACTCGCCGATGCGCAGCACCGCGTTCTGCCCCGCGAGGAAGCGCAGGCGGGTGTTGGGCGCCGTCCTCAACTGCAGCAGCATCATGTCTTCCGCCAGCGGGGAGAGCTTGTCGACCTGCGCGGTGATCTGCTGCGACGGAATGTCGGCAGCGCCGGCCGCCTCGCCCGCCTCGATCACGACATCCGTGACGGCCGTGTTGCTGCACATCAGCGCGCATCCGGACGCCCGCTCTTCCGCGCTCAGCACGTAATCGTGGGGGCGCGTCTGCAGCAGCGCTCCTTCGAGCACGCGCGCCTTGCAGCGGCCGCAGCTTCCGTTGCTGCAGCCGTAGTTCAGCGAGATGCCCGCGCGAAGTGCCGCTTCCAGCACGGTGTCGGTGCCATCGAGGAAGAATTCGTGGCCGCTCGGGGCCAGCCTCACCTGCGACGAGGTGATGCGCAGGAAACTGTCCCGGATGGTGAGGTTGCGCAACCCTGCAGGGTCCATCGTGTGCTGCAGGGCGCCGTGCAGCCAGGCTCGAAGCGAAGCGGCAGCCGCCTGCAGTTCGTCGCTTCCGGACTCCCATTGCTTCAGGCGCTCCTCGAGGCCGTCGACGATCCCGCGGCAGCGGGCGGCATTCGCTTTCGCTTCCGACAGTTCATTGCCGAGCGCCGCGAGGCGCGCCGCCAGCACTTCCCTGTTCGGCAGCCGTTCCGTCGCGCGTCCGGTGCGGATCATTGCCCGCGTCGGAACCAGTTGCTCGATCCTGCTGTCGTCCTCGACGCATACGTGCGGATAGGCTTGAAGAAGGCTCGTTTCGGACACCTGCCCTTCGAACGCCTCGAGCATCCCGTCGCCGATCTTCTTCTGCAAGGCCGCGCGGGTCACGCCGACAAGGCGAGCCGCCCTGGATAAGCTCAACATCCGCGTCATAGGAAGCTCCGCAATAGGGATTGGCGTTGGCGCGCAGCCATTGTCACACAGCTTGACGAAGGATCGGAGATGCCGACAGGTGCCTGTCGGCCGCCTCGTTTCGCAATCCGCCCTATATCAGCGCCGCGCAAATTCCCAGGCTGACGGCCGTGACCGGAATCCCGGTGCGCGCGTGGCGGCGCCAGTCGATGCGGATTCCCCGGCGCGCGGCGGCGTCCACCACGATGATGTTGGCGATGCTGCCGACGATCAGCAGGTTTCCCGCCAGGGTGCTGACGAGGGCGAGCATCGGCCCGGCATTGGCCTGCTCGGCGAGGGGGAGCAGGAGCATCACCGCGGGGACGTTCGACACCAGGTTGGACAGGGCGAAGGTGGCGCCGAACAGCGGCGCGCCCTGGCGCAGGTCGAAGCCGAGCGAGGACAGGTAGCCGACCGCCTCGAGGGGCACGCCGGTGCGCTGGAACGCATGGTTGACGACGAACAGCCCCATGAACAGGACCAGCAGTTCCCAGTCGACCAGGCCCAGCATCATGCTCGAATGCAGGCGGCGGCTCATCAGCAGGATGCCGGCGGCCGTCAGCGCCACATGCTCGCGCGGCCACGGCGCGAACAGGAACGCCAGCAGCAGCGCGGCGACGACGATCATGCCTTTGCCGGTCTGCCAGGGATCGAGGGCGTCGCCGTCTTCCGGGGCTGGTCGCAGGGCCGCTGCGCCGCCGGCATCGCCGGCCGTCCATCGGCCGCGCGTCTGCCAGGCGATCAGCGCCCAAAGCGCGCCGAGACCCAGGGTCACCGGGACTATCGCCTTCAGGAAATAGCCGGCAAACGACATGCGCAAGGTCTGCCCGATCAGCATGTTCTGGGGATTGCCGATCAGCGTCGCCGCGGACCCGATGTTGGCGGCACAGGCGAGCGCCAGCAGGAACGGGATCGGATCGAGCCGGCGTTCCTCGCAGGCGCGGATGAGCACTGGCGCGCAGGCCAGGCACACGATGTCGTTGCTGAACACCGCGGACAACGCGCCGATGACGGCGATCAGCACCGCGAGCAGCGCCGCCGGCGACACGGGCAGCTTCGCGATCCCCCGCGTGATCCAGCCGTACAGGCCGCCGAGCCGCATTTGCGCCGACAGCACCATGAAGGAGAAGAACAGGATGAGCGTCGGCAGGTGGACGGAGGCCGCCGCTTCCTCCAGGCTGACGGCGTTCACGCTGATCATGGCGATGGCGCCCAGCAGGGCGATGCCGGTGCGATCGAGCTGCAGGAACGGCAGGCCGCCCAGGATCATGCCCAGGTACACCACCAGGAAAATGGCGACCACCGTGGTGGTCATGGACGCTCCCGTTCGCGGCTGTCGTCCATGCCGGTGACTCGTCCTTACGCGGGCGGGCGTTCGGGATCGGCGTGCAGCACGGCGGGCAGGACGCTCATGCCGGGATCCTCTCGACATGCTGGTCCGCGCTGGCGGCGAGCAGCGGCGCCAGCGGACCGCGGCCGGGGATGACCGCGGCCGGAGCGATCTCCGCCAGCGGCGCCAGCACGAAGGCGCGCTCGTGCATGCGCGCATGGGGCAGGGTGAGCGTCGGCGTCTCGAGGGTGGCGTCGCCGTGCATCAGCAGGTCGAGGTCGAGCGTGCGCGGGGCGTTGCGGATGCTGCGCTGGCGCCCGAACTGCTGCTCGATGGCGAACAGCTCGCCGAGCAGCGCCTGCGGTCCCAACTCGGTTTCCAGCGCCGCCACCGCGTTGATGAAGTCGGGCTGGTTCTTCAGGCCCACCGGCGCGGTGCGGTAGAGCGAGGAGGCCGTGATTCGCCGCGTGTGCGGAATATGGCCGAGGGCCGCGATGGCGGCCTTGATGGTCTCTTCCGGGTTGCCGAGGTTGGCGCCGAGCGCCACGTAGGCCAGGGTCAATCCGCCGCCTCCGGCGCCTTTGCGCCTTCCCCCGCCTTGCGGCCGCGGCCGCGGCTGCGCCGCCGCTTCTTGCCGGTGTCGGGCAGCAGCATGGCTTCGCGCCCGGCATGGTCGGTGGCGATGAACTTGGTCCACCAGTCGGCCAGTTCCTGCGGTACCTCGCCGCTCTGCGCGCGCAGCAGCAGGAAGTCGTAGGCGGCGCGGAAGCGCGGCTGCTCGATCATGCGCAGGGGAGACTTGCCGGCGCGCTTGTCGAAGCGCGGCTGCAGCAGCCAGATCTCCTTGATGTCGCCGGCAACGCGGCGCGTGATGGCGAGCTTCTCGGCCTGCTGGTCGAGTACTTCGTCCATCGCGGCGAACAGGGCCGGCACGGCCAGTTCCTTGGCGTTCTTGCGCTCCTCCCAGTTCGCCAGCACCTGGTGCCACAGCAGCGTGGCGAACAGGAAGCCCGGCGAGGTGGGCTTGTCGGCGCGCACGCGCGCGTCGGTGTTGGCCAGCGAGAGCATGACGAACTTCTCGCCCAGCGGCTGCTCGAGGATGACGTCGAGCAGCGGCAGCAGGCCGTGGTGCAGACCTTCCTTGCGCAGGCGCTTGATGCACTCGACGGCGTGGCCCGAGAACAGCAGCTTGAGCATTTCGTCGAACAGCCGCGCCGGCGGCACGTTCTCCATCAGGCCGGCCATCTCCTTGATCGGCGCGCGCACGGCGGGGTCGAGCGTGAGGCCGAGCTTCGACGACAGGCGCACGGCGCGCAGCATGCGCACCGGGTCCTCGCGGTAGCGGCTCTTCGGATCGCCGATCATCCGCATGGTCTTCTTCTTGAGGTCGTCGACGCCGTGGTGGTAGTCGAACACCATCTCGGTGACCGGATCGTAGTAGAGCGCGTTGACGGTGAAGTCGCGCCGCGCGGCGTCCTCGGCCATGGTGCCCCAGATGTTGTCGCGCAGCCCGCGGCCGTGCTCGTCCTTCAGCGTGTTCTCGTCGTGCGCGGCGCGGAAGGTCGACACCTCGAGGGTCTCCGGACCCATCATGACGTGCACGATCTGGAAGCGGCGGCCGATGATGCGCGAGCGGCGGAACAGCGCGCGCACCTGCTCGGGCGTGGCGTCGGTGGCGACGTCGAAGTCCTTGGGTTCGATGCCGGCGATCAGATCGCGCACGGCGCCGCCGACGATGTAGGCCTTGTGCCCGGCGCCCTGGAGGATCTCGCAGGTGCGGCGCGCGTTCATCGAGACGAGCGAGCGGTCGATGCCGTGCCGGGCGTGGGGAATGGTGGCCGGCTCGTGCCGGCTGGGAGCATCGCGCCGGAAGACGCGGCGCAGCAGCTTGCGGATCATGCGGGTTGCAGAGGCGGAAAGACGCTAATGATACCGGAAGTGCCTGACCGGACGGGCATTGCACGGAGATGCCGCCCCTGGCCGCATGCCAGCCCGCGCCTGCCCCCCATCCCGCTGGCTCGCGGGCAGGCTTCCCTCAGGGCGTGCACCCCTGCCGGGCAGGCGTCCTGCCCAGCAGGTCGTCATTGCGCAGAACGGGGGGGGGCGCGCCGAGGGTCCGCGGCGGACCGTCGTTCATGTCGGCGAAGCCCGCCTGGCCTTTCGCCAGCAAGATGTCGGCGCCCGCCTGCGCCACGGATACCAGGCCGTCATGGACGAGGACATAGACGCCGGAGCGCTCCTCGCTGGCCGGTCCGGCCGGGGCAGCCGGCGTGGCCGCCGCCGCGGCGTCGCCGCCACAGTCGTCCTCGCAGATGCGCACAGCGAAGTCCGTGCCGCGGATGCCGATGGTCGCCCCGGCGGCGCGGATGTCCATCGCGCGCGGGTTGCGCTTGGCGAGCAGGCCCGTCACCTGGCGGAAGCCGCCCTTGATGAGCCTGACCGCAAAGTTGTCGTCCTCGGGTTTCGCCGGCTCGAAACGGAACCTGTCGAGGCGGAATTCGGTGTCCGGCCGCAGCACGACGTCCGTGCCATCGCCGAACTTCAGGCGGGCATGCGAGTCCGCGGCCGTGCGCAGCACCGACCCGGAAGCCACGGCGGACTGGATGGCGAGCACGCGGGTGCGGCCCGCCGCATCCGTTTCCGCCACCATGCCGGCAATCTCGGTGACCGTCGCCGCCGTTTCGGCATGCGTCGCGGCTGCCAGCGACCACAGCAGCATCGCCAGCGCCGCCTGGAGCAACGGCAGCCGGAACGCGCGGCGGCGTCTCATGGACAGTCCTTCGCGCCGCCGATGTCCCGCGGCGGCGTGGCAGCCGGCACCGGCGCGACGTCCGGCGTCGTCACCGCCTTGTCGGCCGTCACCGCCTGCAGCGTCTGCACCAGCAGGCTTGGCAGCGCCAGCACGGCGGGAGTGTCCGCCACGGCGACCGCGGCGGGCG
>DASVZD010000012.1:0-4151 GCA_036391815.1 Rhodocyclaceae bacterium | reverse complement strand
GCTGCACGACGGTGTCGAACACGTCGTTGCTGGGCATGCTGCCGACGGTCATGCGCAATCCGTCGTAAGTCAGCACGTCGAGTTCGATCACGTTGGCGACGGTCTCGCCGCCGAGTACCGAGTGCGGGCCGCAGGAGTTGTTGCCGATCATGCCGCCCAGCGTGTTGTGGGTATGCGTCGAGGGATCGGGCGCGAAGGTCAGGCCGTGGACGTTGGCGGCATCGCGCAGCACGTCCAGCACCAGGCCGGGCTGCACGCGCGCCCACTTCCCGGCCGGGTTCAGCTCGACGATGGCGTTCAGGTACTTCGAGAAATCCATGACGACCGCGACGTTGCAGCATTGGCCGCACAGGCTGGTGCCGCCGCCGCGCGACAGCACGGGCGCCTTGTGGCGGCGGCAGACCGCCACCGTCTCGATCACGTCCTCGACGCTGCGCGGGATGACGACGCCGATCGGCACCTGCCGGTAGTTGGACGAATCGGTGGCGTAGAGCGCGCGGCTGCCGGCGTCGAAGCGCACTTCGCCGCGGATCGCGGCGGCCAGGTCGCGCTCGAGGGCGCGGGCGTCGACCCCGCCGCGCAGGCCGAGCGCGCGGGTGTCTATGAGTCTCTGTAGCATTCGGCGTCGCTTTCCTTGAATTCGAGTCCGAGGCCGGGACGGCCGTCGTCGGGCTCCAGTTGCCCGCGCACCGGCTGGCGGGCGCCGTCGAACAGCATGCGCTCGATGCGGACGTGGTCGTGGAACCATTCGAGGTGCACCGCCGGACGGCAGGCGCAGCACAGCGGCAGGTGCAGCGACGGCGCGCAGTGGCTTGACAGCGGCACGCCGAAGGCCTCGCACAGGGCGGCCACGCCGAGGAAGCCGGTGATGCCGCCGCAGCGCGTGGCGTCGGCCTGCAGGATGTCGACCGCCTGCGCTTCCAGCATGCGGCGGAAGTAGGGCAGGTCGTAGCCGTATTCGCCGGCGCTGATCGCCATGCCGCCGGGGCCGCGGTCGCGCAGCAGGCGCAGGCCGGTCAGGTCGTCCGAGGAGACCGGCTCCTCGAACCAGGCGACGTCGTTGTCGGCGAAGCGTTCGGCGAAGGCCAGCGCCTGCTTGCGCGTATACGCGCCGTTGGCGTCGACGAACAGCCGCGTGTTCCGGCCGACCGCCATGGCGGCCAGCCGCACGCGCTCGAGGTCGGCGTCGGGATCGCGGCCGATCTTCATCTTCACCATGCCGAAGCCGGCGCGCGCCCAGCCGCTCAGCTGCTCCTGCAGCTCGGCCACCGAATAGCTGGTGAAGCCGCCGCTGCCATAGACCGGGATAACCGGCCGCGCCTTGCCGAGGAGTCCGGCGAGGGACAGGCCGAGGCATTTCGCCTTGAGGTCCCACAACGCGGCATCCACCGCCGAGATCGCCATCGAGCAGACTCCCGGCCGGCCGAGGTTGCGGATGGCGACGGCCATGTCGTGCCAGCGCGCGTTCGTCGCCAGGGCATCCTGTCCTTCGAGCAGGGGCAGCAGCTTGTCGTGCACCAGCCGCGCCGTTCCGGCGTCGGCATAGCCGTAGCCGATGCCCTCGGTTCCGCCGGCGCGGACGCGCACCAGCACCAGCGTCGTCGCCGACCACTCCAGCGTGCCGTCGGATTCCGGCCGGTCGGTCGGAACGGTGTAGCTGGCGACCGCCGCGGACTCGACCGCCGCCGAACTGTCGCGGATGGGCATGGCTCAATGCTCCGGGGCGAACCAGTCCTCGCGGGCTTCCCTGAAGCTGGCGATGATGATGCGCGTGGCGTCCGGGTCGCCGTGCACCAGCGCCGACAGGTAGGCCCTGACCTCGTGCATCGTGATGTGCGGCGGCAGCGGCGGGACGTTCGGATCGGTCGCCATCTCGAGCAGCGTCGGCCGGTCGGCGGCAAGCGCCTCGTCCCACGCCGCGCCGATGTCGTCCGGGTTGTCGACCCGGATGCCGTTGAGGCCGAGCAGCGCAGCGTACTTGGCATAGGGGAAGTCGGGAACGAACTGCGACGGGGTGTACTTCGGGTCGCCCTCCATGACGCGCTGCTCCCAGGTCACCTGGTTGAGGTCGCCGTTGTTGAGCACCATGATCGTCAGGCGCGGGTCGCCCCAGTCCTTCCATACCTTGGCGATGGTGATGAGGCCGTTGACGCCGTTCATCTGCATGGCGCCGTCGCCTTGCAGCGCGATCACGTGGCGATCCGGATGCGCGTACTTGGCGGCGATCGCATAGGGGATGGCCGGGCCCATGGTGGCCAGCCCGCCCGACAGCGAAGCCATCATGCCGCGCCGCATCCTGAGGTCGCGCGCATACCAGTTGGCGGCGGAGCCAGAATCGCAGGTGACGATGCAGCGCTCGGGCAGGCGCGGCGACAGTTCCCAGAACACGCGCTGCGGATTGATCGGGCTGGCGGGATTCATGGCGCGGCCCTCCAGCACTTCCCACCAGCGCTTGACGCTGCGCTCGACGCCCTGGCGCCAGTCGAGGTTCTGCTGCTGCTTCAGATGGGGCAGCAGCGCGCGCAGGGTTTCCCGGGCGTCGCCGACCAGGCCGATCTCCATCGGATAGCGCAGGTTCAGCATGCGCGGGTCGATGTCGATCTGCACGCCGCGCGCCTGGCCTTCCTCGGGCAGGAATTCGGAATAGGGGAAGGCCGAACCGACCATCAGCAGCGTGTCGCAATGCGTCATCAGGTCCCAGCTCGGCTTGGTGCCGAGCAGGCCGATCGACCCCGTGACGAAGGGCAGGTCGTCGGGGACGGCCGCCTTGCCGAGCAGCGCCTTGGCGATGCCGGCACCCAGACGTTCGGCCACGGCGATCACCTCGTCGGTGGCATGCAGCGCGCCGGCGCCGACCAGCATCGCCACGCGCTCGCCCTGGTTGAGCACCGCGGCGGCGCGGCGCAGGTCCTCCTCGCCGGGGACGATGCGCATGCCCGTGTAGCCGATGCCGGTGTGCACCGAGCCGTGCTCGCGCGACGGCTCCTCGAAGTCGAGGTCCTGCACGTCGTTGGGAAAGATCACGCAGGCGATGGCGCGCTCGTCGCGCGCGATGCGCATGGCGCGGTCGATCACCGGGCGCGCCTGCTCGGGCACCGTCACCATCTGGACGTACTCGCTGGCGACGTCCTTGAACAGCGAGATGAGGTCGACCTCCTGCTGGTAGTGGCCGCCGAGCGAGGAGCGCTTCTGCTGGCCGACGATCGCCACCACCGGCTGGTGGTCGAGCTTGGCGTCGTAGAGGCCGTTGAGCAGGTGGATCGCGCCGGGTCCGGAGGTGGCGAGGCAGACGCCGACCTCGCCGGTGAATTTCGCGTGCGCGCAAGCCATGAACGCGGCCAGTTCCTCGTGGCGGGCCTGCACGAACTGCATGTCGCCCGCGCGTCCCAGCGCGCCCATGATGCCGTTGATGCCGTCCCCGGGATAGCCGTAGATGCGGTAGATGCCCCATTCCTTGAGACGCTTGATCAGGAAGTCTCCAACGGTGTCGGCCATGATGCGTTTCCTCCGCGGACAATGAATCCTTCCGGGTGCAAGGACCGTTCCGGGCCGGGTGCGCACCGGACGCGGGCATGAGCCGAAGAGAACAGGAACGCTTCATGCAGCAAGCCCGGAGTTTCACCGAGAGGGGCCCGCCGCCGTAAGACTTACGTGCGGAAGGAAAGGCATCCCGTCAAATTTTCCGATGGCGCGCGAGGCATTTCGACCCGATGGATACAGCGAATCCCGACACCGCCGCGAGCCAGGTCGCCGCCGTCCTCGACCGGCTGAATGCCAGCGACTACGAGCCGATCGCGGACTACGCGATCGTCGGAGACTGCCGCAGCGCGGCGCTGGTTTCGCGCCGGGGATCGATCGACTGGCTGTGCCTGCCGGACTTCTCGTCGCCGTCGGTGTTCGCCGCCTTGCTGGATCGCCGGCGCGGCGGCCGCTTCCTGTTGAGCCCGCGCAACGCCGGGAAAATCGAGCGCCGCTACGTGGGACGCACGGCCGTCCTCGAAACCACCTTTCGCTGTGCCGACGGCGTGCTGCAGGTCACCGATTTCATGCCGATGCCACGCGCGGCGGAGGGCGAACCGCGTCGGCTGATCCGGCGCGCGGAATGCCTCGAGGGGCGGGTGACCGTCGACGTGGTGTTCCAGCCGCGTCCC
>DASVZD010000011.1:0-4803 GCA_036391815.1 Rhodocyclaceae bacterium | reverse complement strand
CTCTTCCTCTTCGACGTGGTGGGCCGTCAGCGAACGCCAGACGAGCACCGGAATGATCAGCGTGAACACGATGACCTCCTTGAAGGCCGACGCCCAGAAGGAGGAAAACGATTCCAGCACGCCGACCAGCAGCGCTCCCGCCGCGGCCACGGGATAGCTGGCCATGCCGCCCACGATGGCGCCGACGAAGCCCTTCAGTCCGATCAGGAAACCGGTGTCGTAATAGACGGTGGTGATCGGCGCGATGAGGATGCCCGAGAGCGCGCCGATCCCCACCGCCAGCAGGAACGCCAGTTTGCCCGCCATGGTGGTCGAGATGCCCATCAGGCGCGCTCCCGTGCGGTTGATGGCCGTGGCGCGCAACGCCTTGCCGTAGAGCGTGCGCTCGAAGAAGAAGTAGAGCCCGGCGATCAGCAGCACGCTGACGGCCAGCACCCACAGCGACTGCCCGCTGATGCTGAGATCGCCGAGCGCGAAGCTGGCATCGGAGAAAGCCGCGGTACGCGACCCTTCCGCCCCGAAGAACAGCAGGCCGAGACCGACCAGCGCCATGTGGATCGCCACCGACACGATCAGCAGCACCAGTACGCTGGCCTCGGCGAGCGGCTGATAGGCGAGTCGATAGATCATCGGCCCCAGCGGGACCACGATCGCCATCGCAAATACAACCTGGACGGCCAGCGGCCATTCCTGCGGCGCCCCGAAATGGATGGCGGCGGCGACCGCCGCCGGATAAGCGAGGTTCCAGCCGAGCACCTCGATCGCCCGGCGCGGCCGCTTCATCTGGAAGGCGATGAAAGCGTCGATGGCGGCCACCGCAACCCCCAGCGCCAGCAGCAGCCATAGCGTCCCGGGCGTCTTGCCCGCCTGGAAGCTCGCCAGCGTCAGCGCCCCGAAGGCGACGAACTCGCCGATTGGGATGAAGATCACCCGCGTGACGGCGAACACCAGCACCAGCGCCAGCGCCAGCAGCGCGTACACCGCGCCATTGACGATGCCATCCTGGCCGAGCAACAAGGCGATCTGCAGATCCATTGGCGTTTCTGATAACGAACGAGGGCGCCCGCAGGCGCCCTCTGGTCAGGCGAAGATTTCCGTTACTGCTGCAGCTTCCAGCCGCCGTTCTCGATCCGCACCATCACGCGGGCGCGCTGGTCGAAGCCGAGGTGGTCCTGCGGGGACATGTTGGAAATCCCGTGGGCCAGCGTCACGTTCTTCAGGCCCTCGAGCGCGTCGCGCAGCGCCGCGCGGAATTCCTTGGTGCCCGGCTTGGCCTTCTTCAGCGCCACCGGAACCGCATCCGACAGCAACCGGCCGGCATCCCAGGCGTGGGCGCCGAAGGTCGACACCGACCCCTTGCCGTAGGCCTTCTCGTACCTCGTCACGTACTCCATGGCGACCTTCTTGATCGGGTTGCTGTCGGGCAGCTGGGCGGCGACCAGCACCGGGCCGGCGGGCAGGAAGGTGCCCTCGACGTTCTTGCCGCCGACGCGCAGGAAGTCGTTGTTGGCCACGCCGTGCGTCTGGTAGTACTTGCCCTTGTAGCCGCGCTCCATCAGCGCGACCTGCGGCAGCGCCGCCGGGGTGCCCGAGCCGGCGATCAGCACGGCGTCCGGCTTGGCGGCCATGATCTTCAGCACCTGGCCGGTCACCGAGGTGTCGGCGCGGTTGTAGCGCTCGTTGGCGACGATCTGCAGGTGGCGGGCTTCCGCGACCTTGGCGAACTCGTTGTACCAGCCTTCGCCGTAGGCGTCGGCAAAGCCGATGAAGGCCACCGTCTTCACGCCGTGCGTCGTCATGTGCTCGACGATCGCGGTGGACATCTGCATGTCGTTCTGGGGTGTCTTGAACACCCACCTGACCTTCGGGTTGGCGGGATCGACGATCTTGGAGGAGGCCGCCATGGAGATCATCGGCGTCTCGCCCTCGGCGACCACGTCGATCATGGCCAGCGAATTCGGGGTAATGGTGGAGCCGACCACCACGTCGACCTTGTCCTCGGTGATCAGCTTGCGCGTGTCCTTCACCGCCGTCGTCGTGTCCGAGGCGTCGTCGAGGATGATGTAGTTGATCTTCTGGCCGCCGATGCTGGTCGGCATCAGCGCAAAGGTGTTCTTCTCGGGAATGCCCAGCGAGGCCGCGGGGCCCGTGGCCGAAACGACCACGCCAACGTTGATGTCCGCTTGGGCCAGCGATGCGAAAGCCGCCGCGATCAACCCGACGCACAGTGTCTTCATCTTCATCTAGTAGCTCCTCCTTGGTTCGGACATGCCCGCGTCATATCACTTTCGGCCGGCAATCGCCCTGGCGGGCGGGTGGCTACTTTACCATCGTTAGCCAGGTGTCGTGGCCGAATTTGGCGATCAGCAGGACGGTCGCGGCCAGGAACACGCCGCGCACGAAACCGCTGCCCCGCCGGATCGCCAGCCGCGTCCCCACCTGGGCGCCGAGCACGTTGAACAGGGCCATCGAGAGCGCGACCCCCCACAGCACATGTCCGCTGGGGATGAAGAAGCACAAGGCCGCCAGGTTGGTGCTGCCGTTCACGATCTTGGCCGCCGCCGACGCACGCAGGAAATCCAGCCCGAACCAGCGCACGAAGGCGAAGATCACGAAGCTGCCCATCCCCGGCCCGAAGAAGCCGTCATAAAAGCCCAGCACGCCGCCGACCAGCAGGACGGCGCCGCGCCGATGATGGGCCACCGGCTTCGCCGCGATGCCGAAGTCGCGGCGGAACGCCGTGTACAGCGCCACCAGCACCAGCAGCCCGAGGATCAGCGGCCGCACCACGTCCTTGGGCAGCCAGGCGACCGTGGCGGCTCCCGCGAACGAGGAGACGAAGGCCGTGCCCGCCGCCGGCAGCGCGATGTCCCACGGAATCTCGATGCGCCGCGCGTAGCGCCAGGCCGCATTTGCCGTGCCGAACACCGATGAGCCCTTGTTGGTGCCGAAGATCGTCGCCGGCAGCTCGCCGGGCAGCGCCGAGAACAGCGCGGGCACCTGGATCAGTCCGCCGCCGCCCGCCACGGCGTCGACCAGCCCCGCCCCGAAACCCGCGAGCATCAGCGCCGCGAACTCCCAGCCGAAGCCGATCGGGTCCATCTACTTGCCGATGCAGAAGCGCGAGAAGATCATGCCGAGCAGGTCGTCGGCCGTGAATTCGCCGGTGATCGTCGAGAGCGCCTCCTGCGCCAGGCGCAGTTCCTCGGCGCACAACTCGAACTGGGCGAGATTCCCGGCCGCCGCGTCCAGCCGTTGCGCCGCGACGCCGAGCGCTTCCAGATGGCGCTCGCGCGCCAGGATCGCGTCCTCGCCATGCCCCTGCCAGCCGGCGACCCGCCGCAGTTCGTCGCGCAGCAGGTCGACCCCCTCCCCCGTCTTCGCCGACAGCAGGACATGCACGCGCGTGCGGCCGCCCTCCTCCTGCCGCTCGCTGCGTCCTGCCGGGCGTTGCGCCAGGTCGCACTTGTTCTCGACCACCAGGCGCGTCACCCCCGCCGGCAGCTGGACGTCGACCGCGTGATCGGCCGGCGTCACCCCGGTGCGCGCATCGACCAGCTGAAGCACGACATCCGCACGCTCGATCTCCTTCCAGGTGCGCTCGATGCCGATGCGCTCGACGGGATCCGATGATTCGCGCAATCCGGCCGTGTCGATCACGTGCAGGGGAATTCCATCCACCTGGATGGTTTCGCGCAGCGCATCGCGCGTGGTGCCGGGAATGTCGGTAACGATGGCGCGCGCCTCGCCGAGCAGGCTGTTGAGCAGCGACGACTTGCCGACGTTCGGCAAGCCGGCCAGCACCACCGTCAGCCCGGTACGCAGCAGCGCGCCCTCGCGCGCGCGTCCGCGCAAGTCCGCCAACTGTGCGCGCAGGCGCTCCAGCCGCGGCACCGCGTCGGTGTCGCGCAGCGGGTCGATCTCCTCGTCGGGGAAATCGAGCGTCGCCTCCGCCAGCATGCGCAGCTCCGCCAGCGCGTCGGTCAGCGCATGCACCTGGCGCGAGAACTCGCCTTCCAGCGACCGCAGCGCGGCGCGCGCCGCCTGGGCCGTCGCCGCCTCGATGAGGTCGGCCACCGCCTCGGCCTGCGCGAGGTCCATCTTGTCGTTGAGGAAGGCGCGCCGGGTGAACTCGCCCGGTTCCGCCAGCCGTGCGCCGAGCTCGAGGCAGCGCCCGAGCAGCAGCTGCATCACCACCGGGCCGCCATGGCCCTGCAGCTCGAGCACGTCCTCGCCGGTGAAGGAATGCGGCGCGGGGAAGAACAGCAGGATGCCCTGGTCGATCGCCGCGCCGGCGGCGTCGCGGAAGGTGGCGAGATGCGCCTGGCGGGGCGAAGGCACGACGCCTGAGAGGCGCCGCGCCAGGTCGGAAAGATCGCTGCCGGAAACCCGGACTACGCCGATGCCGCCGCGGCCGGGCGCCGTGGCGACGGCCGCGATGGTGTCGGAACGACCGCTACTTCTTGAGGCCACCGGCCTCGATCATCCGGTTGATCTGCCACTGCTGGGCGATCGACAGCAGGTTGTTGACGGTCCAGTACAGCACCAGGCCGGCGGGGAACATGAAGAACATGCCGGTGAACACGATCGGCATGATCCACATCACCTTCGCCTGGATCGGATCCGGCGGCGTCGGGTTCAGCTTGGTCTGGACCAGCATGGTGACGCCCATGATGATCGGCATGATGAAGTACGGGTCCTTGGCCGACAGGTCGGTGATCCAGCCGAGCCACGGCGCCTGGCGCATCTCGACCGAGCCGAGCAGCACCCAGTAGAGCGCGATGAACACGGGAATCTGCACCA
>DASVZD010000010.1:0-13006 GCA_036391815.1 Rhodocyclaceae bacterium | reverse complement strand
GGAACGGGACAATGCCGCCTTTCGCCGCAGCAGGCCCGGAAATCAAAAAGCCGCCCGAAGGCGGCTTTCTTGCAGATCGTCGCCGATCAGCGCTTCGAGAATTGCTTGCGGCGGCGCGCCTTGTGGAAACCGACCTTCTTGCGTTCCACTTCGCGGGCGTCGCGAGTCACGAAACCGGCCTTGGAGAGGGTGGGCTTCAGGGTCTCATCGTATTCGATGAGAGCGCGGGTGATGCCATGGCGAACAGCACCGGCTTGGCCGGATTCGCCACCGCCGGTAACGTTGACCATGATGTCGAAGGTGCCGACATGCTGAGTCAGTTCGAGCGGCTGACGCACGACCATGCGGCCCGTTTCGCGCGAGAAGAATTCGTCGACCGGCTTGTCGTTAACGACGAACTTGCCGCTGCCGGACTTCATGAACACACGCGCTACCGCAGTCTTGCGGCGGCCGGTGCCGTAGTAATAGTTGGCTGCCATTTCTTATCCTGTCAGAGTTCCAGGGCTTTGGGCTGCTGCGCGGTGTGCGGATGTTCGGCACCGGCGTAGCACTTCATTTTCTTCAACATCGCGTAGCCCAGCGGACCCTTGGGCAGCATGCCCTTGACGGCCTTCTCGAGGACGCGCGCCGGGAAGCGCTGCTGGAGCTTGGTGAAGTTGGTCTCGTAGATGCCGCCCGGGAAGCCCGAGTGGCGGAAATACTTCTTGTCTTGCGCCTTGTTGCCGGTCACGCGGAGCTTCTCGACGTTGACGACGACGATGTAGTCGCCGGTATCGACGTGGGGCGTGAATTCGGGCTTGTGCTTGCCGCGCAGGCGGCGTGCGATTTCGGTAGCGACGCGGCCGAGCACCTTGTCCGTCGCGTCAACGACGAACCAGTCGCGCTTGACTTCATGCGGCTTGGCGGAAAAGGTTTTCATGGTGTTCCTCGAACTTCACTGGCCCGGCTCGAAAATGGAACCGGCGCTTTGCGGAAAGCCGCGCATTGTATTCGGAACTTTAGCCAAGTGTCAAACCTTCGGCATCTTGGCAAAAAAAAGCGCAACCCGGTTGGGGGTTGCGCGTAATCCACACCAAAGGAGGAGGGTGGAGGAGACACTGGAAGAAGCCGGCAATCCCTTGGCTTCACTGAGGCGAATTATTCCAGAACGATTTGTGCAATGCAAGAATTTTGTGCGCCGCGGAGCCCGCAGCGTTGCGCCCAGGAAATTATTCTTGCGCATCATGGCGTTGGCCAGTACAAACCGATCCCGATGTGATTTGCGCCCCGCGACATGCGGTTCGCCGTCCATGCCAATCGCCTCCGCGCCTTGCAATGCGTCAATCCGGAACCGTATAGGCATACGGGACTCCGCCGCAAGCGTAGAATTCGCCGTCCGCTCGCTTGGGAGAAGAGAATGGAATGCACGGTCCGTTGGCACCACGGGATGAGCTTCGTGGCCGAAACCGGAAGCGGCCATATGGTCGGCATGGATGGTGCGCCAGAGGCCGGCGGGCGCAATCTGGCTCCACGTCCGATGGAACTTCTGCTCGCCGGTGCGGGCGGCTGCACCGCATTCGACATCGTGATGATCCTCCAGCGCGGCCGCCAGGACGTCACGGGCTGCGAAGTGAAGCTGTCGGCCGAGCGTGCCGAAACGGACCCCAAGGTCTTCACGCGGCTCGGCTTCCATTACATCGTGACCGGCAAGGGCCTGAAACCCGAAGCGGTCGAGCGCGCCGTCACGCTCTCGGCGGAGAAGTACTGCTCCGCCTCCATCATGCTCGGCAAGACCGCCGAGATGCACCACACCTGGGAAATCGTGGAAGGCTGAAGCCGCGCCGGCTACCTGGCGTTCGGATGCCTGCCGCGCCGCAATGCGTCCCGTCCCTCTTCGGCGCTCTGGATCGGCAAGGTGCTCGGGCAAAAATAGTTGCGGCTGAGCGCCGCGTAGTAGCCATTGACGGGCTTGTTCTCGATCGGCTTCCAGGCGCTGTTGCGCGCCTTGACCCACGCGCCGTTCGATCCCGTCGCGTAATACCGGCTTTCCTGGGCACCCGACGCGCCGCAGCGGATGCCTTCGAAGCTGACGTTGGTGGCGCCCCCGGCGGTCTTGATCACGAGCGTGAAGCGCACCACGCCGTCGGTGCCCGGGCTGATCGACTTCCCATCGATGTAGAAATGGTTGGACGTCCCGGCGCTCACGTAGAACTCCAGCAGATCCTCGTCCTTGGGGAATGCCGGCAGCGACGTCTCCGCTTCCTGCCACTGCGGTTCGTCGTCCTCCTCGAAATGCCGGAAGTGGACGTCGGCACAGGCCAAGCGCCAGACGAAGAGCGCCAGGACGAACAGGCAGAGACGCTTCGCCATCAAACCCGTTCCTGCGTCGGCCAGCGCGGCTTGCGCTCCGCCGGGTGGATGAACAGATAGCGCGCCAACTCGGTGAGCGCCATTTCGTAGACGCTGCGCTTGAACTCGATCACGGACTCGAGGGGAACCCAGTAGTCGTTCCAGCGCCAGGCATCGAATTCCGGCTTCTCCGAGGCGCGCAGGGAAACGTCGGTATCGCGGCCGAGCATGCGCAGCAGGAACCAGATCTGCTTCTGGCCCTTGTAGGTATGGCGCCACTCGCGCCGTACCCATTGCTTCGGCACGTCGTAGCGCAGCCAGTCGCGCGTGCGGCCGAGGATGCGGACATGATCCGGCAACAGCCCGGTCTCTTCCTGCAACTCGCGGAACATGGCCTGTTCGGGCGTCTCGCCCTTCTTGATGCCCCCTTGCGGGAACTGCCACGAGTGCTCGCGAATGCGCTTACCCCAGAAAACCTCGTTCTTGCTGTTGGCCAGGACGATGCCGACGTTCGGGCGATAGCCTTCACGATCCAGCATGATGATGCAACCTTCGAATATTTGACTGCCGACCATTGTTCCACAACAGGCGCCGAGTGGAAAGCATCGGGGCGACGGTAAAATGCGCCTTTTCTTCGCCGGAATACCAGTCATGCGCGCCACCCAGTTCTTCATCTCCACGCTCAAGGAAGCCCCTGCCGACGCGGAGGTCGTCTCCCAGCGGCTGATGCTGCGCGCCGGCATGATTCGCCGCAGCGCGGCGGGGATCTACACCTGGATGCCGATGGGCCTGCGCTCGCTGCGCAAGGTGGAGCGCATCGTGCGCGAGGAGATGAACCGCGCCGGCGCCATCGAACTATTCATGCCCGCCGTGCAACCGGCCGAACTCTGGCAGGAATCCGGGCGCTGGGAGAAGTACGGCCCCGAGCTGCTGCGCTTCAAGGATCGCCATCAGCGCGACTTCGTCATCGGCCCCACCCACGAGGAGGTCATCACCGACGTGGTGCGGCGCGAGATCAAGAGCTACCGGCAACTGCCCAAGCACTTCTACCAGATCCAGACCAAGTTCCGCGACGAGATCCGGCCGCGCTTCGGCGTCATGCGCGGGCGCGAATTCACCATGAAGGACGGCTATTCGTTCCACAGCTCCTTCGAGGACCTGGAGCGCGAATACCAGAACATGTACGAAACCTACGGCCGCATCTTCACGCGGCTGGGCCTGCAGTTCCGCGCCGTGGCCGCCGACACCGGCTCGATCGGCGGCACCGGCTCGCACGAATTCCACGTGCTGGCGGACTCAGGGGAGGACGCGATCGCCTTCTGCCCGACGTCCGACTATGCGGCCAACGTCGAGCTTGCCGAAGCCGTCGCGCCGGCCGCGCCCCGTGCCGCCGCGCTCGAAACCCTCGAGAAGAAGGCGACCCCCGGCAAGATCCGCTGCGAGGATGTCGCCGATTTCCTCGGCACCGCGCTTACGCGGACGGTGAAGGCGATCGCCGTGGTGCACGACGACGAGTTCACACTGCTGCTGCTGCGCGGCGACCACAACCTCAACGAGGTCAAGGCGGCCAAGCTGCCGGGGCTCGATCCCTTCCGTTTCGCCACCGACGACGAGGTCGAGCGCGCGCTCGGCTGCCGTCCCGGCTACATCGGCCCGGTGGGCGCCGACCGCGCAAAGGTGCGCGTGATCGCCGACCGCACCGTCGCGCAGATGGACAACTTCGTCTGCGGCGCCAACGAAGCCGGCTTCCATCTGACCGGCGCCAACTGGGGCCGCGACCTGCCCGAGCCCGACTTCGTCGCCGACATCCGCAACGTCGTCCCCGGCGATGCCTCGCCCGACGGCAAGGGCGAACTGGACCTCTGCCGCGGCATCGAGGTCGGCCACATCTTCCAGTTGCGCACGCGCTACTCGTCCGAGCTCAAGTGCAACTTCCTCAACGAGCAGGGCAAGGAGCAGACCGCGGAGATGGGCTGCTACGGCATCGGCATCACCCGCATCGTCGGTGCCGCCATCGAGCAGGGCAACGACGACAAGGGGATCATCTTCCCCGTCGCGATCGCGCCCTTCGAGCTGGTCATCGTTCCGATGGGCTGGGGCAAGTCGGAAGCCGTGCGGCAAGCCGCCGAGAAGCTTTATCAGGATCTCGCCGCGGCCGGCGTCGACGTCATCCTCGACGACCGCGACGAGCGGCCGGGGTCCATGCTGGCGGACTGGGAACTGATCGGCGTGCCGCACCGGATCGTCATCGGCGATCGCGGCCTGAAGGAAGGCCAGGTCGAATACCAGGGCCGGCGCGACGCGGAGGCCACCAAGCTTCCGCTGGCCGAGGCGGCTGCCGTCGCCCGCTCCAAGGTATGCGCCTGACACTCCATTGGCTGATGCTCGCCCTGGCGCTCGCCGCCGGGTCGGCCTTGGCCGGGGCGCAGAAGTACGAACCGCTGGCGGCCAGCGTCCAGGCCGCCCTGCATTCGAGCATCGCCGACCAGGCAGCGCCGGAGCCGAAGTTCCCGAGCATCGAGGAGAAGATCAACTGGCTGACGGAGATGTCGCGCCGATTGGAACGGCGCATGCCGGACCGCAGCGCCCGGCTCGCTTTCCTGAAGACCGTGTATTACGAGGCGCAGCGCGCCGGACTCGATCCGCAGCTGGTGCTCGGCCTCATCCAGGTCGAGAGCGGCTTCAAGAAGTACTCGGTTTCCGCGGCGGGCGCGCGCGGCTACATGCAGGTCATGCCCTTCTGGGTGAAGCTGATCGGCACGCCGGACAACGACCTGTTCCACCTGCGCACCAACCTGCGCTACGGCTGCACGATCCTGCGCCACTACCTGAACGTCGAGAACGGCGATCTGTTCCGCGCGCTCGGCCGCTACAACGGCAGCCTGGGCCAAGCCGAATACCCGAACATGGTGCGCGCCGCCTGGGAGAAGCAATGGACCTGGCGGCCGCAGATCATCCAGGCCGCGGCGCACTGAGCGGCGTCAGCGCAGCCCGGGGAATTTCCCCATCATCCCCTGCATGCCGCGCATCATCTTCGCCATGCCGCCCTTGGAGAACTGCTTCATCATCTTCTGCGTCTGCTCGAACTGATTGAGCAGCCGGTTGACGTCCTGCACCTGGACGCCCGCGCCCGCGGCGATGCGCCGCTTGCGGCTGGCCTTGATGAGTTCGGGCTTGGCGCGTTCGGCAGGAGTCATCGAGTTGATGATGCCCTCCACGCGACGGATCGCCTTCTCGTCGGCGCCGCTGCCCGCCTGCTGCGCGAGGCCGGCGAACTGGGCGGGCAGCTTGTCGAGCAGGCCGGCGACGCCGCCCATCTTGCGCATCTGGCCGATCTGCTCCTTGAAGTCGTTGAAGTCGAAACCCTTGCCGGACTTCATCTTCTGCACGAAGTCCTTGGCCTTCTCCTGATCGACGCCCCGCTGGGCCTCCTCGACCAGACCCAGGATGTCGCCCATGCCGAGAATGCGCGCCGCCATGCGCTCGGGATGGAACTCCTCGATGCCGCCGAGCTTCTCGCCGACACCGGCGAACTTGAGCGGCTTGCCGGTCACGTGCCGGACGGAAAGCGCGGCACCGCCGCGCGCGTCGCCGTCGAGCTTGGTCAGCACCACCCCGGTCAGCGGCAGCGCGTCGTTGAACGCCTTCGCCGTGTTCACGGCGTCCTGGCCGAGCATGGCGTCGACCACGAACAGGCATTCGACCGGGTTCAGCAGCGCATGCAGCTGCTTGATCTCGGCCATCATGGCCTCGTCGATCGCGAGCCGGCCGGCGGTGTCGACGAACAGCACGTCGATGTAGTGCTTCTTGGCGAAGTCGACGGCGGCGGCCGCGATGTCGGCCGGCTTCTGGCCGGGTTCCGAGGGGAAGAACTCGATGCCCGCCTGCGCGCACACCGTCTTCAGCTGTTCGATGGCCGCCGGGCGATAGACGTCGCAGGACACGGCCATGACCTTCTTCTTCTGCCGCTCCTTGAGCCACTTGCCGAGCTTGGCGGTGGTGGTCGTCTTGCCGGCGCCCTGCAGGCCCGACATCAGGATGATCGCCGGCGGCTGGACCGCCAGGTTCAATCCGGCGGCCTGGCCGCCCATCAGTTCGGTCAGTTCGCGGTGGACCACGCCGACCAGCGCCTGGCCCGGCGTCAGCGAGCCGATGACTTCCTGGCCGAGCGCCTTCTCCTTGACGCGCGCGACGAAGTCCTTGACCACCGGCAGTGCGACATCCGCCTCGAGGAGCGCCATGCGCACCTCGCGCAGCATCTCCTGGATGTTGTCTTCGGTGAGGCGCGCCTGGCCGCGCAAGGTCTTGACGACCTTGGCCAGCCGCTGGGTCAAGTTATCGAGCATGGCAGGGGAATGAGGTAGACTTCCGGGATGCCCCCGATTCTACTGCATCTCCTCGCGGCGGCCCTGTACGCGGGGCTCGCGGTAGTGTTCTGGCGAACCCGCTGGCGCGGGCCGCTGCTCGACCAGCCGGTGCGCAGCATCGTCCCCTGGGAGCGCGCGGTGCTGCTCGTCGCGCTGGTCCTGCACGGCATCGTCCTCGGCGGCGAGATATTCCCCGACGACGCCATGCGCTTCGGCTTCTCGCTCGCACTGTCGCTGATCATGTGGCTGGCGATCGCCCTCTACTGGATCGAGAGCTTCTACGCGCGCATGGACGGCCTGCAGATGTTCGGCCTGCCGCTGGCGGCCGTCTGCGTGCTGCTGCCGCCGCTGTTCCCCGAGCAGCACATGCTGGCGAACGCCAGCTCGCCGATCTTCCGCGCGCACTTCCTGATGGCGATGCTCGCCTACAGCCTGTTCACGCTGGCCGCCCTGCACGCCATCCTGATGGCCGTGGCGGAGAGCAACCTGCATCGCGGCCGCCTGACGCCGCTGCTCTCCGGGCTGCCGCCGCTGCTCACCATGGAAGCGCTGCTGTTCCGCATGATCCACATCGCCTTTGCCCTGCTGACGCTGACGCTGGGCTCCGGCGTCCTGTTTTCCGAGGACCTGTTCGGCAAGCCGCTCTCCTTCACCCACAAGACGGTGTTCGCGATCCTCTCGTGGCTGATCTTCGCCCACCTGCTGGCCGGCCGGCATTTCTTCGGCTGGCGCGGCCGCAAGGCGCTGCGCTGGACCCTCGCCGGCTTCGGCGCCCTGCTGCTGGCGTATGTCGGCAGCCGTTTCGTCCTGGAAGTCATTCTCGGCCGCACGGCCTGATGGACGAGGTCCCGCTTTCCGCGCAGTTCGCGGTCCTGGCAGTGCTATTGGTGCTGTCGGGCTTCTTTGCCATGGCGGAAACCGCCATGATGGCCGCGAACCGCCATCGCCTGCGGCACGCCGCCCAGGAAGGAAACCGCGGCGCGCAGACCGCCGTCCTGCTGCTGTCCAAGGTCGACCGCGTCATCAGCGTCATCCTGCTCGGCAACACGCTGATCAATGCCGCCGCGGCGATGATCACCGGCCATATCGCGCTGACCGTGTTCGGCCAGGAGAAGTGGGCGCTCGAGGCAGGCACGGTGTTCGTCACCTTCTGCCTGCTGGTGTTCTCGGAAATCACGCCGAAGGTGGTCGGCGCCACCTACCCCGACTGGCTGACGCCCCGCCTCAGCTACATCCTGGCGCCGCTGCTGCGGGTCGCGTATCCGGCCATCTGGTTCGTGAACCTCTTCGTTTCCGCGCTGCTCAAGCTCCTGCACCTGCAGCCGAAGGCCGGTCACGAGGCGCCGCGGCTGACGCCCGGAGAACTGCGCAGCCTGGTGCTGGAGAGCGGGCAATTCGTGCCCTCGCAGCACCGCTCGATCCTGCTCAACCTGTTCGACCTCGAGAACATCACGGTCGACGACGTAATGGCGCCGCGCGGCGAGATCGAGGCCATCGACGTCGATGCGCCGATCGAGGACATCCGCGCGCAGCTGGCCACCAGCTTCCACACCCGTCTGCCGGTGTTCCAGGACGATCCGGGCAACATCATCGGCATCCTCCACCAGCGGCGGCTGCTGTCCGCCGCGCTGGCCGGGGAGTTCGGGCGCGAGAGCCTGCGCGAGGAACTGGCCGAGCCCTACTTCATCCCCACCGGGACGGGAATCTACGCCCAACTGCAGTTCTTCCGGGACAACCGCCAGCGCTTGGGCCTGGTGGTCGACGAGTACGGCGAGCTGCTTGGCCTCGTCACGCTGGAGGACATCGTCGAGGAGATCGTCGGCAAGTTCACCACCGGCATGCCCGGAAGCACGGCCGAATCGTCGTGGGACGAACAGGGAACCGCGATCGTGGACGGCGGGCACAGCCTGCGCGAGGTCAACCGGGTGCTCGGGCTGTCGCTGCCGCTCGACGGACCGAAGACGCTCAATGGCCTCATCACCGAGCACCTGCAGGACATCCCTGAAGTCGGCGTGGGATTGCGCATCGCCGGCGTGGCGATGGACATCATGCAAACCGAGAACCGCCGGGTGAAGACCGTGAAGCTTTACCGGCCTTCGGCACCGCCGGCGCGGCCGCCCGCGTCGTGAGGCCGTGACAACTTTACAAAATCCCCTACCGCGGGCATCATCGCCGCGTCATTCGGCATAGCGAGCGGCAGCCCGCACATCGCGTGCTGCTTTACCAGCTTAGGAAACGCAAATGGCGGCAACGAGCAAAGCGGACAAGGCCAAAGCCGAGCGCAAGGACTTCGTCTTTACCTGGGAGGGCAAGGACAAGTCCGGGAAGATCATCCGCGGCGAAACGCGTGCGCCGACGGAAACCGTTGTCAGCAACATGCTGCGCCGGCAAGGCATCCTCCCCGTCAAGATCAAGAAGCAGGCGTTCAAGAAGGGCGGGCAGATCACCGAAAAGGACATCACGCTGTTCACCCGCCAGCTGGCGACCATGATGAAGTCCGGCGTGCCGCTGCTGCAGTCCTTCGATATCGTCGGCAAGGGCCACTCGAACCCGGCGGTCGCGAAGCTGCTGATGGACATCAAGACCGACGTCGAGACGGGCTCGGCGCTGAACCAGTCCTTCCGCAAGTATCCGCTCTACTTCGATCCCCTGTTCTGCAACCTGGTGGCCGCCGGCGAACAGGCCGGTATCCTGGAATCGCTGCTCGACCGCCTGGCGGTATACAAGGAAAAGACCCTGGCCCTGAAGTCGAAGATCAAGGGCGCGCTGTTCTACCCGATCGCCGTGCTGGTCGTCGCCTTCATCGTCACGGCGGTCATCATGATCTTCGTGGTGCCGCAGTTCAAGTCGGTGTTCTCGAGCTTCGGCGCCGACCTGCCGGCGCCGACCCTGATGGTCATCGCCATGTCGGAGTTCTTCGTCGCCTATTGGCACATCATCTTCGGCGGCATCGGCGGTGCGATCTACGGTTTCTTCTACACCTGGAAGCGCTCGGTTCCGATGCAGATCGCCATGGACAAGCTGTTGCTGAAACTTCCCGTGTTCGGCGATCTCCTCAGGAAGGCCGCCGTCGCGCGCTGGACGCGGACCCTGTCGACGATGTTCGCCGCCGGCGTGCCGCTGGTCGAAGCGCTCGAATCCGTGGCCGGCGCGGCGGGCAACTACGTGTACAAAGTCGCCACCCAGCAGATCCAGGGCGAGATCAGCACCGGCAACAGCCTGACCGTTGCCATGCAGAATTCGGGCGCGTTCCCCAGCATGGTGCTCCAGATGGTCTCCATCGGCGAGGAGTCGGGCGCCCTCGACAGCATGCTGAGCAAGGTCGCGGATTTCTACGAGCAGGAAGTGGATGACGCGGTGGAGTCGCTCTCCAGCCTCATGGAACCGATGATCATGGTGATTCTCGGCACGCTCATCGGCGGCATCGTGGTTGCCATGTACCTGCCGATCTTCAAGCTCGGCGCGGTTGCCGGTTAAACGGAAAGACCCATGTCCTCTCCCCTCCTGGCGGTGCTCGCCGAACCGGTCGCGTTCGTTTCCCTGGCAACGCTTTTCGGCCTTGCGCTCGGCAGCTTCCTGAACGTCGTGATCCACCGCCTGCCCCTCATGATGGAGCGCGAATGGGCCGCCCAGTGTGCCGAACTGCAGGGCCAGGAACCGGCCGCCCAGGACCGTCTGACGCTCGCCTCGCCGCGCTCCCGCTGCCCGCATTGCGGCCGCCCGATCAGCGCGGCCGAAAACATCCCGGTCATCAGCTATCTCGTCCTGCGCGGACGCTGCCGCGGCTGCGGGGCCGCCATCAGCTGGCGCTATCCGCTGGTCGAGGCGTTCACCGCGCTCCTGTTCGGCTTCGCCGCCTGGAAGCTCGGTCCCACCGCCGCAGCCGCCGGGGCGCTGCTGTTCATCGCGGCCAGCATCGCGCTCACCTTCATCGATGTCGACAAGCAGCTGCTTCCCGACGACATCACGCTGCCCCTGCTCTGGGCAGGACTGCTGTTCAACCTGTTCGGCGCCTATACCGACCTCGCCAGCGCCGTCATTGGCGCCATGGCCGGCTACCTCTCCCTGTGGTCGGTGTACTGGGCGTTCAAGCTGGCCACCGGCAAGGAAGGCATGGGCTACGGGGACTTCAAGCTGCTGGCGGCCATCGGCGCCTGGCTCGGCTGGCAGATGCTGCCGCTCACCATCCTCGTCTCCTCGCTGGTCGGCGCCGCGGTCGGCATCGTCCTGATCGTCCTGGCGCGCCATGGGCGCAACGTCCCGATCCCCTTCGGCCCCTACCTGGCCGCTGCCGGCGTGATCGCCCTGTTCTGGGGAAAGCAGCTGAACCAGGCCTATCTCGGACTGATGTAGCGCCTTGAAAGCGCCGCCGCCCGCCCATACTTGCAGTGGCGGGACCTCGCGACACGCGCAAGTCCTTTTGCAATAAGCGGTTACGCTATAATTCATCGTTTTTTCCGCGGAGCAGAGACCATGCCCATCTATGCCTATCGTTGCGGGAGTTGCGGTTTCGAGAAGGACGTCCTGCAGAAAATGAGCGACGCCCCGCTGACCGTGTGCCCGGAATGCAAAGCTGAAACCTTCACCAAGCAATTGACCGCACCCGGCTTCCAGCTCAAGGGCAGCGGCTGGTACGCGACCGACTTCAAGAGCGGTGCGAAGGCGGCCCCCAAGAGCGACAACCCGCCGCCCTGCCAGGGCGGCACGGGTTCCTGCGCCTGCAGTTGATCGGCGCCTCTTGAAGCGCTACTTCATCACCGGGCTCCTGATCTGGGTGCCCCTGGCGATCACCGCCTGGGTGCTCTCGGCCATCGTCCGGACGATGGACCAGTCGCTGCTGCTGCTGCCCCAGGCGATCCGCCCGGAGCAGTTGTTCGGCTTCTACATCCCCGGCGTCGGCGCCATCGTGACGCTCCTGGTGGTCATGGTGACGGGCCTCATCGCCACCAACATCATCGGGCAGCGGCTGGTGCGCTTCTGGGAGGCGCTGCTTTCGCGCATCCCGGTGGTGAAGTCGATCTACTACAGCGTCAAGCAGGTGTCGGATACGCTGTTCGCCGGCAACGGCGAGGCCTTCCGCAAGGTGCTGCTGGTCCGCTATCCGCATCCCGAGGCCTGGTCGGTCGCCTTCCAGACCGGCCTGCCGCCGCGCGAGATCGCGCAGCACGGCGAGGATGAGATGGTCAGCGTCTTCATCCCGACCGCACCCAGCCCGGTGAACGGCTTCTTCTTCTTCGTACACAAGCGCGACACCGTCGAGCTCGACATCAGCGTCGACGACGCGCTCAAGTACATCGTCTCCATGGGCGTCGTGGCGCCCGCCCCTCGCAACGCCAACCTGATCGGTCAGGCGCAGAACGAATAACCCGCTGCCGCCGGCAGCCTCAATCAGCCCGAAAGTCTCACCATGCGCACCCATTACTGCGGACAACTCAACGCCAGCCATGTCGACCAGATCGTCACCCTTTGCGGCTGGAACCATCGCCGCCGCGATCACGGCGGCGTCATCTTCATCGACCTGCGCGACCGCGAAGGCCTTGCCCAGGTGGTCTGCGATCCCGATCGGCCGCAGATGTTCGCGGTCGCGGAATCCGTGCGCAACGAGTTCGTGCTGAAGATCACCGGCAAGGTGCGCCGCCGTCCCGCCGGCACCGAGAACCCCAACCTGCCCTCCGGCGAGGTCGAGGTCCTCTGCCACGAGGTCGAGGTGCTCAACGCGGCTGTCACGCCGCCCTTCCAGCTCGACGACGAGAACCTGTCGGAGAACGTGCGCCTGACGCATCGCGTCATCGACCTGCGCCGTCCGCAGATGCAGAAGAACATGATGCTGCGCTACAAGACGGCCATGTCGTTCCGCCGCTTCCTCGACGCCAACGGCTTCATCGACATCGAGACGCCGATGCTCACCAAGAGCACGCCGGAAGGCGCGCGCGACTACCTGGTCCCGTCGCGCGTCCATCCCGGCCAGTTCTTCGCGCTGCCGCAATCGCCGCAGCTCTTCAAGCAGCTCTTGATGGTGGCCGGCTTCGATCGCTATTACCAGATCACCAAGTGCTTCCGCGACGAGGACCTGCGCGCCGACCGCCAGCCCGAGTTCACCCAGGTCGATATCGAGACCTCGTTCCTCAACGAGGACCAGATCACCGCGCTGATGGAACAGATGATCCGCACCGTCTTCAAGGAGGCGCTGTCCGTCGAGCTGCCGAACCCGTTCCCGGTGATGGACTTCGCCACCGCGATGGGTCTGTACGGCTCCGACAAGCCGGACATGCGCGTGAAACTGCAGTTCACCGATCTGACGGCGACGATGA
>DASVZD010000009.1:0-3385 GCA_036391815.1 Rhodocyclaceae bacterium | reverse complement strand
GGCACGCAACGCGGCTTCGGCCTGGCCCAGCGCCTGCACGTTCTGAGTCTCGCGCGCCGCCTGGACGCGCGAACGCGCTTCGATCACGCGCTGCAGCGTGTCCTGCTCGAACTGCTTGTACTGCTTGCAGGTCTCGACCAGCTTGGGCAGTTCGTCGTGGCGCTGCTTGAGCAGCACGTCGATGTTGGCCCAGGCGCGCGCCACGGCGTGCTTGACTTGGACCAGTCCGTTGTAGAGCATCACGCCGTAGATCAGGATCACCACCAGCGCGCCGATGAACAGGATGGAACCGACACCCATGACTACCTCCCCGAGCAGTGAATGCGAGCGCCATGATACGGCACGTCGCGGCAGGCGCAAGATGTTGTGGGCGGCCGTCGGGATCGCGGCGCTGGTCGCGCTGGCGGCGCTCGCCTTCCTGGGATACCGGCAGCCGGAGCTGCTGCTCGACTACGTCAACCTGCGCTACTGCGGTTAGCGGGCGTCGCTTTCCTCTTCGGGGCTGGGCACCCCGATGCGCTGCTTGACGGCATCCTCGTTGAGGCGCAGCAGCTCGCCGATCGCCTTGTAGTCGTCGGGCAGTGCGGCGTCGTCCCAGCCGTTCGCGGAGTGCCGGGCGAGGTCGACCGCCAGCTTGACGTTGCGCACGCGCGGATGCTCGGCGTGCTGCGGGTCCATCAGCGTGGTCAGCAGTTCGGGCAGCTTCCATTCCTGCGCCAGCGCCAGCTTGATCTGGTAGAGCGGCACCCCGTAGACCTCGGCCTGCACGTCCACCGAGCGCAGCGCGTGGTCGCGCGTCTGGCGTTCCCGGATCTCGGTGGCGAGCGCCGGGGCGAAGCACCACATGAGGATCTCGGCGAAGTCGTGCAGCAGTGTGGCGACGACCACCTCGTCGGTGCCCAGGTCCTTGCGCCAGGCCGCCCAGTCGCGAGCCCAGAACACCGCCTTGCGCGCGCGGGCGATCACCTTGAGCAGGCCCAGCAGCGCCTTCGGGTGCCCCTTCAGGTGGTCCTCGACCAGCGGCAGGTTCTGGAAGGCGTTGAAGAAGGGGCCGACGCCGATCATCATCAGCGCCCGCTCGATGGTGGTGATGTCCGTGTTCTGGCGCTTGCTGCGGTTCTGCTCGATGAAGGCGAGCACCCGCAGGGTCATCAGCGGGTCGTGCAGGATGACCGCGGAAAGCTTGCGGCCGTTCACGTTCTCGGCGTTTTCGCGCAGCTTTTCCAGTTCGGCCGCGGTATGGCGCAGCACCGGGAGCTCGACCTTGCGGTAGAACTCGAGCCAGCATTCCAGTTCGGTGATGCGCTCGGTGACGAGCGTCGGCGGGGGGCAGGGCGTTGCGTTGTCCATGGTCGGGATTCTGGCGGACGCCGCCGGCGCCGGGAACCGGAGAAACGCGGGTCGCGGGGAGTTTGGTTCCCTTGCTCTGACGGGGCTTTCCCGCTAGAATACACGGTTTTCCAACCTTGCCCTACCCGTAACGCATGCGGGAGGGATTCACAGCCACAAGGAGATTGCATGCGCCACTATGAAATCGTTTTCATCGTCCATCCTGATCAGTCCGAGCAGGTGCCGGCGATGATCGAGCGCTACAAGACGCTCGTGACCAGCCGCAACGGCGGCATCCACCGCCTGGAAGACTGGGGCCGCCGCCAGATGGCCTACCCGATCCAGAAGGTCCACAAGGCCCACTACGTCCTGATGAACATCGAGTGCGACGGCGAGACGCTGGCCGAACTCGAGAACGCGTTCAAGTTCAACGACGCCGTGCTGCGCCATCTGACCATCAAGATGACCAAGGCGGTCGTGACGCCTTCGCCGATGATGAAGGAAGAAAAGGCGAAGTCGCTGACCGCTGCGCCCGCGGCCGAAACCAAGGCGGAACAACCCGCTGCCGCGGCCTGAGACTGACGCGGCACGCGCGGCGGCCAACCGGATCGCAATTGCCGGGAAGCTGCTGGAGCGGGGCGGATTGCGCTACACGCCCGCCGGAGTGCCTGCCATCGAGTTCCGCCTCGGCCACGAGTCGGAGCAGATCGAGGCGGACAAGCCGAGACGGGTCGAATGCGAGATCGCCTGCATCGCTCTGGGCGCCAAGGCGCTGCTGCTCAAGGACGCCGCTCCCGGCGACGCCATGGAACTCACCGGGTTCCTCGCCGCGAAGAGCGTCAAGAGCCGAAGCCCCGTGCTGCATGTGACGAATATCGAATTCTTGGAAGGAAACGAAAATGGCTTTCAAACCGAAAAGCAAGTTTGCCGGTAAGAAGAAGGACGACAAGGGCCGCAGCCTGTTCAAGCGCCGCAAGTTCTGCCGCTTCTCCGCGGAGAAGATCGAGGAGATCGATTACAAGGACATCGACATCCTCAAGGACTTCATCTCCGAAAACGGCAAGATCATGCCCGCCCGCATCACCGGCACCAAGAGCGGCTACCAGCGCCAGCTCTCCACCGCCATCAAGCGCGCCCGCTTCCTGGCGCTGATGCCCTACACCGACCTGCACCAGTAAGAGGAGACCGCCATGCAAGTGATTCTGATGGAAAAGGTGGTCAACCTCGGCGGCCTCGGCGACGTGGTCAAGGTCAAGGACGGCTACGCCCGCAATTACCTGATCCCGCAAGGCAAGGCCAAGCGCGCCACCGAAGAGAACAAGAAGTTCTTCGAAGCCAAGCGCGCCGAGCTCGAGAAGGCCCAGGCCGAGAAGCTGGCCGCTGCGCAGGAGAAGGCCGGCAAGCTGGAAGGCCAGCGCGTCGAGATCGTCCGCAAGGCCGGCGTCGATGGCCGCCTGTTCGGCTCCGTGTCGAACATCGACATCGCCGAAGCCCTCAAGGCGCAAGGCATCGAAGTGGACAAGGCGGACATCCGCCTGCCGCAAGGCCCGTTCAAGATCATCGGCGAGAGCGAAGTCGAGATCGGCGTCCATACCGACGTCACGGCGAAGATCACCGTCGCCGTCGTGGCCGAGCAGTAAAGCCGCTCGCGCGTCGTGGAGAAGGCAGGGCGCTTGCCCTGCCTTTTTCATTTGGGGCACAATGTGCCTCACCTCTTTCCCACCTGGAATCCATGGATCTCGCCGCCCTGATCGCCGAGTTGCAGCCGCGCATTTCCGCTTTGCGGCGCGACATCCACGCGCATCCGGAACTGGCGTTCAACGAGCATCGCACCTCGGACCTCGTTGCCGCCGAGCTGGCCGCGGCGGGCATCGAAGTGCATCGCGGGCTGGCCGGCACCGGCGTCGTCGGCGTGTTGAAGTGCGGCGACGGCAAGGGTGCCATCGGACTGCGCGCCGACATGGATGCGCTGCCGGTCGAGGAATCCAATACCTTCGCGCATCGCTCGACGCACGCGGGTTGCATGCACGCCTGCGGGCACGACGGGCACACGGCG
>DASVZD010000008.1:0-4258 GCA_036391815.1 Rhodocyclaceae bacterium | reverse complement strand
GCCACCTGCCGCGCCACGGCTTCGGCGACGTCCACCAGCTGCGCGCGGCCCGCGCTCGCTGCCGCCAGGGCCGGCTTCAGGAAACTGTAGTGCGTGCAGCCGAGCACCAACTGATCGGCGCCGGCAGCGAGCAGCGGCTCGATCTTGGCCCGCACCTCGGCCGCGAATTCCGCGCCGTCGAGCTTCAGGGTCTCCACGCGCGTGGCCCAACCCGGGCAGGCCTCGACGTGCACCGCGACGCTGCCGGCATGCTCGCGGATCAGGCGCGCCAGGCGTTCGCTGCGGGCGGTGGATTCCGTCGCCAGCACGGCGATGCGGCGCGTGGCGCTGGCATGCGCGGCCGGCTTCACGCCAGGTTCGACGCCGACCACGGGCACCGCGAGGTCGTTGCGCAGCGCCTGCACGGCGGCGGCAGTTGCGGTGTTGCAGGCGACCACCACGGCCTGGCAGCCGCGCGAGACCAGGTGACGGCCGATCGCCAGCACCCGGCCGCGGATGAATTCGTCGTGCTTGTTGCCGTACGGCACGTGCGCCGTGTCGGCCAGGTAGACCAGGTCGGCGCGCGGCAGGGCGCGCGCCACCTCGGCCAGCACGGAAAGGCCGCCGAGGCCTGAGTCGAAGACTCCGATCAAGCGGCGGCCTCTGCGGGTTCCATCAGTGGTGACCGCCGATCGCGGACACCGGGATCTTGCCGATCTTGACCATCCATTCGTGCGGGCCGGCCTGGTGCACCGACGTGCCGCCCGAGTCGACCGCGACGGTCACCGGCATGTCCTTCACTTCGAACTCGTAGATCGCTTCCATGCCGAGATCGGCGAAGGCGACCACCCTCGATGCCTTGATCGCCTTGGCCACCAGGTAGGCGGCGCCGCCGACCGCCATCAGGTAGGCCGACTTGTGCTTCTTGATCGCCTCGATGGCGGCCGGGCCGCGCTCCGCCTTGCCGACCATGGAAATCAAGCCGGTCTGCGCCAGCATCATCTCAGTGAACTTGTCCATGCGCGTCGCCGTGGTCGGGCCGGCCGGGCCCATCACTTCGTCGCGCACCGGGTCGACCGGGCCGACGTAGTAGATGACGCGGTTGGTGAAGTCGACCGGCAGCTTTTCGCCCTTCGCCAGCATGTCCTGGATGCGCTTGTGCGCGGCGTCGCGGCCGGTCAGCAGCTTGCCGTTGAGCAGCAGGACTTGGCCCGGCTTCCAGGACGCGACTTCTTCCTTCGTCAGCGTGTCGAGATTGACGCGCGTGGCGACGTCGGTATCCGCCTTCCAGGTGACCTTTGGCCATTCGTCGAGCGAAGGCGGCGTCAGCACCGCCGGGCCCGAGCCGTCGAGATGGAAGTGCACATGGCGCGTGGCGGCGCAGTTCGGGATCATCGCCACCGGCAGCGACGCGGCGTGGGTCGGGTAGTCGAGGATCTTGACGTCGAGCACCGTGGTGAGTCCGCCGAGGCCCTGGGCCCCGATGCCCAGCGCATTGACCTTCTCGTAGAGTTCGAGCCGCAGTTCCTCGACGCGGCTCTTCGGCCCGCGCGCCTGCAGCTCGTGGATGTCCACCGGCGCCATCAGCGACTCCTTCGCCAGCAGCATCGCCTTCTCCGGCGTGCCGCCGATGCCGATGCCGAGGATGCCCGGCGGGCACCAGCCGGCGCCCATGGTCGGCACGGTCTTCAGCACCCAGTCGACGATGGAGTCGGACGGGTTGAGCGCGTAGAACTTCGACTTGTTCTCCGAGCCGCCGCCCTTCGCGGCGCAGATCACCTCGACATGGTCGCCGGGAACGATCTCGTAATGGACGACGGCAGGCGTGTTGTCGCGGCTGTTCTTGCGGGCGCCGGCCGGATCGAGCAGCACCGAGGCGCGCAGCTTGTTGTCGGGATTCATGTAGGCGCGGCGCACGCCTTCGTCGACCATCTCCTGCACCGACATCTCGGCGTCCCACCTGGCGTCGCGGCCGACCTTGAGGAACACCACGGCGATGCCCGTGTCCTGGCAGATCGGGCGCTTGCCTTCGGCGCACATGCGCGAATTGGTCAGGATCTGCGCGATGGCGTCCTTGGCGGCCGGGCTTTGCTCGCGCTCGTAGGCTTTGCCCAACGCCTTGATGTAGTCGAGCGGATGGTAGTAGCTGATGTACTGGAAGGCATCGGCGATGGAGGAGATGAAGTCCTCCTGGCGAATGGCGGTCATGTCGGGCTCCGTCGGGTGTCAGTGTCTTGTGGGCGCGGGGCTCGGGCCCGGGCATCGGCGTCGGGTCCGGCGCAAAGCCTTCTCTGATGCGGGGATGCAGGGGGGATGAGCGCGGCGGATTCTAGCATTCCGCCCCCGTGGTTCCGCTGCGAGGCATGCCGCCGAGGGATGGCAAAAGCATAATCTTGAGCGCGCGTCCTCGGCGCTTCCCTTGTTCCAGTGCGGCTTTCCACGGGCTGCTTCGTGTAAGAGCCGCGTAAGATACCTCGGGTCTAATTCGGCGATAAAATGCACTGTTCGCGCTACGCTTCGCCCTCGCGAATGCGGAAGGGCCAACAGAGCCCGCGCCATCCATGGTCCAGTTTCAGCTAGAGGAGAGGTGTTAGATGTCATCGTCGATCGAATCCGTCCTTCAGGAAAGCCGCGTCTTCAACCCGCCTGAGGAGGCCGTCAAGCGCGCCACGATCTCCGGCATGGCGGCCTACGAGGCGTTGTGCAAGGAAGCCGAGCAGGATTACGCCGGCTACTGGGCCCGCCTGGCCAAGGAACACGTCGCCTGGAAGCAGCCTTTCACCAAGTCGCTCGACGAGTCCGAGGCGCCGTTCTACAAGTGGTTCACCGACGGCAAGCTCAACGTCTCCTACAACTGCCTCGACAAGAACGTCGAAGCCGGCCTGGGCGACAAGGTCGCGCTGATCTTCGAAGCCGACGACGGCAAGGTGACCAAGGTCACCTACAAGGAACTGCTGGCGAAGACCGCACAGTTCGCCAACGCACTCAAGGCCAAGGGCATCAAGAAGGGCGACCGCGTCCTGATCTACCTGCCGATGTCGATCGAAGGCGTCGTGGCGATGCAGGCCTGCGCGCGCATCGGCGCGATCCATTCCGTGGTGTTCGGCGGCTTCTCCGCCAAGTCGGTGCAGGAGCGCATCCAGGACGCCGGCGCCGTCGCCGTCATCACGGCGGACGAGCAGCACCGCGGCGGCAAGCCGATCCCGCTCAAGCCCGCCGTCGACGAGGCGCTCGCCATGGGCGGCTGCGAATCGATCAAGACCGTCTTCGTCTACAAGCGCGGCGCCGGCAACGTCACCATGGCTGCCGGCCGCGACATCTGGTGGAGCGACGCCGTCGCCGGCCAGTCCGACGTCTGCGAGCCCGAGTGGGTCGAGGCCGAGCATCCGCTGTTCCTGCTCTACACGTCCGGCTCCACCGGCAAGCCGAAGGGCGTCCAGCACTCGTCGGGCGGCTACCTGCTGCACGCCATCCTGACCATGAAGTGGACCTTCGACATCAAGCCGGAAGACGTCTTCTGGTGCACGGCCGACATCGGCTGGGTCACGGGCCACACCTACATCACCTACGGCCCGCTCGCCTGCGGCGCCACCGAGATCGTCTTCGAAGGCGTGCCGACCTACCCGAACGCCGGCCGCTTCTGGAAGATGATCCAGGACCACAAGGTCAACATCTTCTACACGGCGCCGACGGCCATCCGCTCGCTGATCAAGGCGGCCGAGGCGCATGCCGACAACCATCCGAAGAACTACGACCTTTCCAGCCTGCGCATCCTCGGCACGGTCGGCGAGCCGATCAACCCCGAAGCCTGGATGTGGTACTACAACAACGTCGGCGGCGGCCGCTGCCCGATCGTCGACACCTTCTGGCAGACGGAGACCGGCGGCCACATGATCACTCCGCTGCCGGGCGCGACGCCGCTGGTGCCGGGTTCCTGCACGCTGCCCTTCCCGGGCATCCAGGCCGCCATCGTCGACGAGACCGGCCATGACGTCGAGTGGGGCAAGGGCGGCTTCCTGGTGGTCAAGAAGCCCTGGCCGTCGATGATCCGCACCATCTACGGCGATCCGGAGCGCTTCAAGAAGTCGTACTTCCCGGCCGACTTCGGCGGCAAGCTCTATCTCGCCGGCGACGGCGCGGTGCGCGACGCCAAGACCGGCTACTTCACCATCATGGGCCGCATCGACGACGTGCTGAACGTCTCCGGCCACCGCATGGGCACGATGGAGATCGAGTCCGCGCTGGTGTCGAACCCGATCGTCGCCGAAGCCGCCGTGGT
>DASVZD010000007.1:0-7539 GCA_036391815.1 Rhodocyclaceae bacterium | reverse complement strand
CGGCCGCTCGCCAAGGTCGGCGGCAAGGGCCTGTTCGTCAAGGAGCTCGAGACCGCGCTGCTCGACGGCAGCGCCGACATCGCCGTGCATTCGATGAAGGATGTGCCGATGACCATGGAGCCGGAGTTCGCCCTGGTGGCGATCGGCCCGCGCGAAGTGCCGCTGGACGCCTTCATCTCCAACAAGTACCAGACGCTCGACGACCTGCCGCCCGGCGCGGTGGTCGGCACCTCCAGCCTGCGGCGCGAATCGCAGCTGCACGCGCGCTATCCGCACCTCTCGGTGACCTCGCTGCGCGGCAACCTCGACACGCGCCTGCGCAAGCTGGACGAAGGCCAGTACGACGCCATCATCCTCGCCGCGGCGGGACTCAAGCGCCTTGGCCTGGGCGCCCGCATCCGCTCGACCCTGCCGACGGAGGCTTCGCTGCCGGCCGCCGGACAGGGTGCGCTGGGCATCGAGGCGCTGGCCTCGCGGCCGGAAGTGGCCGCCTGGGTGGCCTGTCTCAACGATCCCGAAACCTCCGCGTGCGTGCGCGCCGAGCGCGCCGTCTCGCGCGCGCTGGCGGGCAGCTGCGACGTGCCGCTCGGCGCCTACGCCGAGATGCGCAATGGCAGGCTTTGGCTGCGCGGCTTCGTCGCGCTGCCGGACGGCACGCGCATGGCGCGCGCCGAGCTCGAGGCGCCGGCCGACGTCGATCCGGAGCTGTTCGGCCTGCAGCTGGCCGACGCGCTGCGCGCCGAAGGCGCCGCCGACATTCTGGCGGCCCTCGGAAGCTAAGTGAGCGGCGAGAGCCTCTGCGGCCGCCACGTCGTCGTGACCCGCCCTGCCGGGCAGGCGGCGCACCTGGCCGAGGCGCTCGTGGCGCTGGGCGCCAAGCCCGTGCTGTTTCCGGTGCTGGAGATCTTCGACGTCGAGGACAACGGCCCGCTATTGGCGGCTGCGGAACGCCTCGACGAATTCGACTGGGTGGCCTTCGTCAGCCCCAATGCGGTCGACAAGGCGCTCACCGCCATCCTGGCGCGGCGCGCCTGGCCGGCGCACCTGCGCGTCGCCACCGTGGGCAAGAGCAGCGAGAACGCGCTGGCGTCCTTCGGCGTCAATGGCGTGGTCGCGCCGCAGGAGCGTTTCGACTCGGAGGCGCTGGTCGCGCTGCCGGAACTCCAGGACATGGCGGGCAGGAAGGTGCTGATCTTCCGCGGCGACGGCGGGCGCGAGCTGCTCGGCGACACGCTGAAGGAGCGCGGCGCCACCGTCGAGTACCTGACCTGCTATCGCCGCGGCAAGCCCGCGCTCGATCCCGCGCCGCTGCTCAAGCTTTGGAGCGACGGCCAGCTCGACGCCGTCACGGCGACCAGCAGCGAAGGCCTGCGCAACTTCTTCGAGATGGTCGGCAAGCTGGGGCAGGCCTGGCTGCGCAAGACGCCGACCTTCGTGCCGCACGCCCGCATCGCCGAACAGGCGCGCGAACTCGGCCTGCACGAAATCATCCTGACCGGCCCCGGCGACGATGGCCTGGTCCGGGGACTCACCGCCTATTTCGGAACCGTCCATGCCTGATCCCGTCCCGCCCGAAACCGTGCCCGCGCCGACGCAGCCGCCTGCGCGCAGCTTCATGCCCGCCGCGCTGCGCCGCCCCTCGGTGGCGATCGCCGTGATCGCCCTGCTGCTGCTCGGCTGGCAGTGGATCGAGACGCGCGTGCAGCTGGCCGACGTGCGCGAGGAAGTCACCAAGCGGCTGTCGGAAGGCGACGCCGTCGCCGTGGCGGCACGCACCCAGTCGAAGCAGACCCAGGAGGACCTTCAGGCGCTGCAGGCGAAGGTCGGCGCGCTCGACGCCAAGCTGACGGAGACCCAGGGCCAGCAACTGGCGCTCGAAGCCATGTACCAGGAACTGTCGCGCAGCCGCGATGAGCGGGTGATCGCCGAGGTGGAGCAGGCGGTCAGCATCGCCGCGCAGCAGCTGCAGCTGGCCGGCAACGTCGAAGCGGCGCTGATCGCGCTGCAGAGCGCCGACGCCCGGCTGGCGCGCGCCGCCAATCCCCGCCTGGCGGGGCTGCGCAAGGTGCTGGCGCGCGACATCGTCCGGCTCAAGGCGCTGCCGGCCGCCGACGTGCCGGGCATCGCGGCGAAGCTGGAAGGCGTCGCGATCGGCGTCGATTCGATGCCGCTGGCCTTCGAGCAGCGGCCCAAGGCCGAGCCAGCCGCCAGGGTTTCCCGCTCGCCGGCGGACCTCAGCTTCTGGCAGGCGTTGGCGCGCGACATCTGGAACGACACCCGGCAGCTGGTGCGCATCGAGCGCATCGACGCGCCCGAGCCCGGCCTGCTCAGCCCGAGCCAGAGCTTCTTCCTGCGCGAGAACCTGAAGCTGCGACTGATGAACGCCCGCCTTGCCCTGCTGTCCCGGGATGCGAGGAGCTTCAAGGAGGACGTCGCCCAGGCGCGCGCCTGGCTCGAGCGCTACTTCGATGCCAGCGCCAAGCCGGTCCAGTCCGCGCTGGCGACGCTGAAGTCGCTGTCGGCGACCGACATGGCGACCGACCTGCCCACGCTCGACGAGACCTTGAACACCCTGCGCAACTACAAGCTGGCACAGGAGAAGAAGTAGATGCGGGCGCTGCTCTGGTTGCTGACGCTGGCCGCGCTTGCCGTCGGCCTCTCGCTGGCGGCGCGCTACAACGAGGGCTACGCGCTGTTCGTGCTGCCGCCCTGGCGCATGGAGATCTCGCTCAACCTGCTGCTGATCCTGCTGGCGGCAGGCTTCCTCGCCGCCTACCTGATCCTGCGCGCGGTGCTGAACACGCTGGGCCTGCCGGCCAAGGTGCGGGCGTTCCGCGTGCGCCGCACGCGCGAGAAGTCCGGCGCCGCGCTGGCCGATGCCGTCCGCCTGATGCAGGAGGGCCGCTATGGCCGGGCGCTGAAGAGCGCCGAGGCGGCCTACGAGGGCGGCTACCTGCCGGGACTGGCGGCCTTGACCGCGCAGCGCGCCGCCCATGCGCTGCGCGACGAGGCGCGCGAATCGCAGTGGCGGGAGCGCGCCATGCGGCACGACGACGAGACCTATGCGGCGCGGCTCATGACCACCGCCGAACTGGCGGTCGACGCCCGCGACTTCGACGCCGCCCACCGTTCGCTCGGCCAGCTGGCGAGCAGCGAAGGTCGCCACATCGCCGCGCTGCGCCTGAGCCTGCGCGCCGAGCAGGGCATGGGGAACTGGCCCGAGGTGCTGCGCCTGACGCGCCAGCTCGAGAAGCACAGGGGACTGACGCCCGAGCAGGCGGCGCCGCTGCGCCACCGCGCCTACCGCGAGATCATCTCGCAGATGGGCGACCCCGCGCAGCTGGTGCGCTACTGGAACGCGATGCCGGAGGCCGACCGCCTGGAAGCCCGGCTGGCAACGCAGGCCGCGCGCACGCTGGCGGCCACCGGCGGATGCGCGGAAGCCGCGGTGCTGATCGAGGACTTCCTCGACGAACGCTGGGACTCCTCGGTTGCCGCGATCTATGCCGACTGCGAGGGCGGCGATACGGTGGCGCGCATCGCGCACGCCGAGAAGTGGCTGCGCTCGCACCCGCGCGACGAACAGCTGCTGCTGGGGCTCGGCCGCTTGTGCGTGCGCCAGAAGCTGTGGGGCAAGGCGCAGAGCTACTTCGAGGCCTCGCTGGCGGTGCTGCCGACGCGCGGCGCGCACGTCGAGCTCGCCCGCCTGCTCGACGACCTCGGCCGCGCCGACCAGGCCAACCAGCACTTCCGGGCAGCCGCCGCGCTCTAGGCGGCGGCTCCCGGATAGGGATCCCGCCGCGGCTTGCCTCCCTTGAGATCGCGGAACACCAGTTCGCCGGCCTCGAAGGCGTAGTCGGGATGGCGCGGATCGTTCCACTGCTTGAGGAAGTAGGTGTAGAAGGACGCGAAGAAGCCGCGCCCCGGCCTTTCGTGCTGCAGCGCGAACACGTATTCGGGAGACCCCGCGCCGTCGCGGCCGTCGTGGCAGGGCCGCACCCAGACGTGCTCGCCGGTGAACACCAGCTTCCAGAACGGCGGCTCGTCGTAGAACTTCAGGGCGACCTTCTTGCCCGCCCCGTGGAGCGCCTGCAGCCGGGCGACGCTGACGTCGACTTCCCTGCGCATGGCGGCGAGCACCGCGTCCGGATCCGCCTGGCTCGCCGCATAGCTGGCGGCCGCCTCGCCATACGGATTCAGCAGCATGGCGCGAATCTCGTAGCAGCGCTCGAGCAGGTCCCCCAGCATGCTGTCGGGAGCGGCGAAGGTGCGAAAGCCGGTGACGGCGATCACGGTGAGGTCGCGCTTCCACGGCAGGGAGCGCAGCAGACGGCCCTTGTCGGCGCTGCCGGACTCCGCCTCGCAGGCGCACACCAGCGACGCGATGGCGCCGGCATGCGCTGCCTTGCGATAGCGCCAGGCCAGCTTGGCGAAGTTCAGCACCAGCACCAGCACGGCCGCGAAGGCGATCTCGGTGGCGACCATCATCTGCGTGTCGTCGCGCACCCGCGGCCACCAGTTGAACAGGATGTAGCTGGCCGCGTGCGGCAGCGAAAAGGCGATGCCCAGCGCCAGCAAGGTGATGCCGGCATGCGCGGCGATCTTGCCCAGACTGCTCCAGAAATGGTGAAGCGGCTTTGCAAGCATGAGCTCTCCTTGACGGGCGTATCGTGGAGCGGCGGGGGGCCAGGGCGGAAGGCCGTCCGAACCGGGGAGGAAGCGCCGCGCAAGACGGCGGCGCGAACGCCGGCGAACGGCGTCCCATAGCAGACCGGCCCCGAGGGCGCGAGTTCTGCTGCGCGGCGAAGTCTGGCGTTTGCCGGTAGCGGAGACTGGTTAGACCCAGTCGCGCGGCGCCAGGAAGTCGGTATAAAGCGCTTCTTCCGGACTACCGGGGATCGGGTGCCAGTCGTAGCGCCATTTGACGAGCGGCGGCAGCGACATCAGGATGGCTTCGGCGCGCCCGCCCGATTGCAGTCCGAACAGGGTGCCGCGGTCCCAGACCAGGTTGAACTCGACGTAGCGGCCGCGCCGGTAGGCCTGGAAGTCCCGCTCGCGTTCGCCGTAGGCCAGGCCGCGGCGGCGCTCGCAAATCGGCAGGTAGGCGCCGAGGAAGGCGTCCCCGACGCTGCGCGCCAGCGCGAAGCAGCGCTCGAAGCCGCCCTCGTTGAGGTCGTCGAAGAAGATCCCGCCGATGCCGCGCGGCTCGTTGCGATGCTTGAGGTAGAAGTAGTCGTCGCACCACCGCTTGTAGCGCGCATGGATGCCCTCGCCGAAAGGCGTCAGCGCGTCGCGGCAGGCGGCGTGGAAATGCACGGCGTCCTCGGCGAAGCCGTAGTAGGGCGTGAGATCCATGCCGCCGCCGAACCACCAGACCGGCGCGGCGCCGCCCTTCTCGGCGGCGAAGAAGCGCACGTTGAGGTGCGTCGTCGGGCAATAGGGATTGCGCGGATGCAGCACCAGCGAGACGCCGAGGGCTTCCCAGGAACGGCCCGCGAGCTCGGGCCGATGGGCGGTGGCGGAGCCGGGCAGCGCGGCGCCGGCGACGTGCGAGAAGTTCACCCCGGCGCGCTCGAAGAAGCCGCCTTCCTCGATGAGGCGGGCGACGCCGCCGCCGCCCTCGGCCCGCTGCCAGGCGTCGGTACGGAAGGCCTGTCCGTCGAACTGCTCGAGCGCGGCGACGATCCGCGCCTGGAGGCCGGTCAGGTAGTCGCGGATGGAGGCGACGTCCATCGCCGGATGCCGGTCGGGACGCCTAGCGGCGGATCGCGCGATGCCCGATGTCGCGGCGGAACTGCATGCCGGCGAACTTGACCTGCTCGACGACCTCGTAGGCGCGGTTCTGGGCGAGCTTGGCGGTGTCGCCGAGTGCGGTGACGCAGAGCACGCGGCCGCCGGCGGTGACGACCTGGCCGTCGGCCTCGGCGGTGCCGGCGTGGAAGACGTGCGCGTCGTCCGCGGCCTGCTGCGGCAGACCGTGGATGGCGTCGCCCTTCCTCGGCGTGTCGGGATAGTTGGCGGCGGCCAGCACGACGCCCAGCGCGACGCGGCGGTCCCACTCGGCCTCGACCTTGTCGAGCCGGCCGTCGATGGCGGCGTCGAGCAGCGTCACGAAGTTGCTCTTCAGCCGCATCATGATCGGCTGCGTTTCGGGGTCGCCCATGCGGCAGTTGAATTCGACGACCTTGACCGAGCCGTCGCGCCCGATCATCAGGCCGGCGTAGAGGAAGCCGGTGAACGGCGTGCCGTCCCGCGCCATGCCGGCGATGGTCGGCATGATGACTTCGCGCATCGCCTTGGCGTGAACCTGCGGGGTGACCACCGGCGCGGGCGAGTAGGCGCCCATGCCGCCGGTGTTGGGGCCGGTGTCGCCGTCGCCGATGCGCTTGTGGTCCTGGCTGGTGGCCATGGCCAGCGCGTGCGTGCCGTCGCTCATGACGATGAAGCTCGCCTCCTCGCCGTCGAGGAATTCCTCGATGACGACGCGCGCGCCGGCATCGCCCATTTTGTTGTCCAGCAGCATCATGTCGATGGCGGCGTGCGCCTCGTGCAGCGAGGTGGCGACGACGACGCCCTTGCCGGCCGCGAGACCGTCGGCCTTGATGACGATGGGCGCGCCCTTGTTCTCCACGTAGGCATGCGCGGCCTGGGCGTCCGTGAAGGTGGCGAATGCGGCGGTCGGGATGCCGTGGCGCGCCATGAAGCGCTTGGCGAAGTCCTTCGAGCTTTCGAGCTGCGCCGCCGCCTTGGTCGGGCCGAAGACGCGCAGGCCGCGGGCGCGGAAAACGTCCACGATGCCGGCGGCCAGCGGCGCCTCGGGACCGACCAGCGTCAGGTGCACCTGCTCCTTCTCGGCGAAGTCGGCCAGCTCGTCGATGTCCGTGATCGGGACATTCTTGAGCTCGGGCTCGCGGGCGGTGCCGGCGTTGCCGGGCGCCACGTAGACGACTTGCAGTCCGGGCGTCTGAGCGAGACGCCAGGCCAATGCATGTTCGCGACCACCGGAACCGACGACGAGGAGTTTCATGATGTGCTGCCGTTAAAGGTTAGTGACGGAAGTGGCGGAAACCGGTGAAGACCATCGCGATGTTCTGCTCGTCGGCCGCGGCGATCACCTCGGCGTCGCGCACCGAACCGCCCGGCTGGGCGACCGCCGTGGCACCCGCCTTGGCCAGCACGTCGAGGCCGTCGCGGAACGGGAAGAAGGCATCCGAGGCGACCACGGAACCGACGACGGTGAGGCCGTTGTTCTCGGCCTTGATGGCGGCGATGCGCGCCGAGTCGACGCGGCTCATCTGGCCGGCGCCGACGCCGACCGTCATGTTGTCCTTGCAGTAGACGATGGCGTTCGACTTCACGTACTTGGCGACGCGCCAGGCGAACAGCAGGTCGGCCATTTCCTGCGGCGTGGGCGCGCGCTTGGTGACGACCTTGACGTCGGCTTGGGAGATGCGCGCGGCGTCGGCCGTCAGCACCAGCAGGCCGCCGCCGACGCGCTTGTAGTCCATCTGCTGCGCGTCGCTCTTGCCGAGCGGCACG
>DASVZD010000006.1:0-5398 GCA_036391815.1 Rhodocyclaceae bacterium | reverse complement strand
GCGCGATTCGCAGGTGCCGATCGTCGGCGGCACCTACACGGCCGAGGACGAGTCGGGCGACGCGCGCAAGTTCGCGCAGGCGCTGGCGCGCCGGTGCGCCGAGCACGGCGTCGCCTTCCGTCATGGTGCCGACATCGCGGCGCTGGAGGTCGGTGCCGACGGCGAGATCGGCGGCGTGCGGCTGGCGGACGGCGGCACGCTGAAGGCCGACGCCTACGTGGTGGCGCTCGGCAGCTACTCGCCGCTGCTGCTGCGCCGCCTCGGCATCCGCCTGCCGGTGTATCCGGCCAAGGGCTACTCGGTGACGATCCCGCTGCAGGAGGGATGCGCGGCACCGACGGTGAGCCTCACCGACGACGGCCACAAGATCGTGTTCTCGCGGCTCGGGCAACGGTTGCGGGTGGCGGGGACGGCGGAGTTCACCGGATACGACACGTCGATCAACGCGACGCGCTGCGCCGCCATCGTCAGCCGCGTCGGCAGCCTGTTCCCGCGGCTGATGGCCGGTGCGGCGCCGGAGCTGTGGGCAGGTTTGCGGCCGGCGACGCCGAGCAACGTGCCGGTCGTCGGCCGCGCGCGCTTTCGCAACCTCTACCTCAACACGGGACACGGCACGCTGGGCTGGACCATGGCGTGCGGCTCGGGAAGACTGCTGGCCGACCTGGTCGGCGGCCGGGCGCCGGACGTCGATCCTTCGCCTTACGCCTTCAGCTGATTCTGCTCAGTGCAGATGGCGCGGAGCGGATTCCGCCTGCTCCTCGGGAAGCTCGGCATGCACCGGCTCGCCTTCCGGGTTCGGATAGAGCGGGGCGCCGCAGTCGTCGCAGTATTCGAGCGGGAACCGGTCGTCCAGCATGACGATGTCGCGCATGCCGGCCTCGCGCAGCACCAGTTCGATCTGGGCCGGCGCATCGGCCGACTCGTCCTCGGCCTCGAGCAGCGGCCAGACGACGCCGTGCACGACGTCGCTCGACCCGCCGAGCGTGAAGCCGACGCGGTACTCCTCGAGCTGGCGGTCGTAGAACGGTGCGACGATCGCGCGCAGATCCGCTGCCGCGACGTTGAGCGTGGTCTGCAGGAAGGCCACCGCCGCGCGCAGCGAGTAGGGACGCGAAGCGCGGTCGGCTTCCAGCGCCGCGGCGTGGTAGGGCTGCGGCAGCAGCAGTTCGACGGCGCAGGCGGGCAGCAGTGGGCGCAGGGCGTCGCCGCCTTGCAGGCGCCATTGCTTGATGGCCTCGGCGCGCGTGCCGTCCTCCTCCTGCCAGCGGAACAGCGGCGTGCCGCGCGCGGCGGCGACGGCGCCGATCAGGTAGCGGGTGTCGGACAGGAAGTTGACGGTCTCCGGCATGGTGGCCGCATCCATCTTGATGTCGCGGCCATGCAGGGCCGCCTTGGCCAGCTTGTCGGCCAGCGCCGCCGTCTCGCTGTAGCTCTGCGGCAGCTGGTCGGGGCTGAACAGGTAGTTGGCGAGCCCGAGGCGCGCGTCCTTGGCCAGCACGTGCGCCTGCAGCTGCACGCGCAGGGCGGCGAGCGCGTCGGCCGCGACCGGCCCCGAGGGGATCGTGTAGCGCGACCAGGCGAGCACCGGCACGGCGAGCAGCACGACGTCCTGATGCTTGACGGCGCCCTCGGCGGCATCTATGTGGCGGCTCTCGCAGCAGGATTCCACCATGTCGGCGAGTTCGTCGTAGGCGCGTCCGCCGACGCCGTAGAGGTGGTCGAGAGCGCCAGTCAGGGCGGTTTCGTCGCCGTCGGCGAGCAGTCGTTCGACCAGCGAGGCGAGGCGCGCCTCCCAGAAATCGTCCTCGATGCGGCTGCTGGATTGCGACAAGTTCATCGCCAGCCGGATCAGTTGTTCGGTGTCGGGGGTCTGCTTGGAACGGCGGGAAAAACGGGGGCGTTTCATGGCGACGGCAGCGGATACGTCAGGTCGTTAGCGTAACCGCAAATGGCGAGGGGGAACAGCGAAGTATACCAGCATCGACAGGAGGGTCTGGCCGGCAAACTCTGGTAGACTCGCGCAGCTTCGTTACCCACGATACCCCCAAATGTTTTCCAAACTGATGCCCCAAGAGGGCAAGTTTTTCGATCTTTTCAACGCTCACGCTGAACTGGTCGTCAAGGGAGCGCATGAACTGGCAGTTTTGGTGGCGGACCTCGGCGACGGTTCCGGCGCCGCCAGCGTCTCCAGCCATGCCCAGGCCATCGACGAACTCGAGAAGAAGGCCGACAAGGTCACCCACGATACCGTCGCACTGCTGCACACCACCTTCAATACCCCGCTCGATCGCGACGAGATCCACCAGTTGATCTCCAAGCTCGACGACATCCTTGACCTGATCCAGGACGTCGCCGAGTCGATGCACCTCTACGACGTGCGCAAGCTGACCCAGGAATCGCGGCAGCTGGCCGACATCAGCGTGTCGTGCTGCGAGCGCGTGCGCGGTGCGGTGTCGCTGCTGTCCTCCATGGACAATGCGCCGGCCATCATCAAGATGTGCCGCGAGATCGACCAGCTCGAGTCCGACGCCGACCGCGTCATGCGCGTCGGCATCATCAAGCTGTTCCGCGAGGAAACCGACGTCCGCGAGCTGATCAAGCAGAAGGGCATCTACGAGCTGCTCGAGACCGTCACCGATCGTTGCGAGGATGTAGCGAACATCATCGAAGGCATCGTCCTCGAAAATTCCTAAGCGGCGCAGACCGCAAGAAAGAAAAATGCAGGGAGTACATATCAGCCTGTCGGTCGTGGTGATCCTGGTCGGCCTCGCGCTGGTCTTCGACTTCATGAACGGCTTCCACGATGCGGCGAACTCGATCGCCACCATCGTGTCGACGCGGGTTCTCAAGCCGCACCAGGCGGTGGTCTGGGCCTCGGTGTTCAACGTCATCGCGATCTTCGTCTTCCAGCTGAAGGTCGCCAGCACCATCGGCAAGGGCACCATCGACGCCAGCATCGTCGACCATTACGTGGTGTTCGGCGCCCTGATCGGCGCCATCATCTGGAACCTCATCACCTGGTATTACGGCATTCCCTCGAGTTCGTCGCACGCGCTGATCGGCGGCCTGGTCGGCGCGGCGCTCGCCAAGTCGGGTCCGGGTTCGCTGATCTGGTCCGGCGTCGGCAAGACGGTGCTGTTCATCTTCGTCTCGCCGATTCTCGGCTTCGTGCTGGGCGCCGCGCTGATGGTCGCCATCTCATGGATGTGCAACAGCGCTTCGCCGCGGCGCGTGGACAAGGTGTTCCGCCGCCTGCAATTGCTCTCGGCCGCCGCCTACAGCCTCGGCCACGGCGGCAACGACGCGCAGAAGACGATCGGCATCATCTGGATGCTGCTCATGGCGGCGGGCATGTCGGATCCCAACGACAGCGTGCCGGTGTGGGTCATCGGCTGCTGCTACCTGTCGATGGGCCTGGGCACCATGTTCGGCGGCTGGCGCATCGTCAAGACCATGGGGCAGCGCATCACCAAGCTGAACCAGGCGAGCGGCTTCTGCGCCAACTCGGGCGGCGCGCTCACGCTGTTCCTTGCCACGTTCCTCGGCATCCCGGTCTCCACGACGCACACCATCACCGGCGCGATCACCGGCGTCGGCGCGACGCACGGCACCAAGAAGGTGCGCTGGGGCGTCGCCGGCGGCATCGTATGGGCGTGGATACTGACCATTCCCGCCAGCGCGCTGATGGCGGCCATTGCCTGGTACCTCGGCCGCCTCATTCTCTGACGCGGTCGTGTCGACTCCCTGCCAGTCCTGCGGCGCCTGCTGCGCGGCGTACCGCGTCTCCTTCCACTGCGGCGAGATCGACGAAGCCCCCGGCGGCTGGGTGCCCGCGGGCCTGGTCGACTGCGTGACATCCGTGATGGCGTGCATGCGCGGCACCGAGCGGCAGCCGCCGCGCTGCGTCGCCTTGCGCGGCGATATCGGGCAGTCGGTTTCCTGCGCCATCTACGAGTTCCGTCCCAGCCCCTGCCGCGAGTTCGCGCCGCTCGCGGCGACCGGCCGCGGCGATGAAGCCTGCGACGACGCGCGGCGGCGGCACGGGCTGGCCCCGCTGTAGCCGGCGCTTGCCGGATTCGGGAACCGCGCCGCCGCGCGGGGCTTCAAACAGGCCATGGACGCGCGCAGCGATTTCTCCGTCGGCGGCGGCCCGCTTCCGGAGGCCGGCCAGACCCTGCCGCCGACCGTCTTGCCGGGCGGCCCATCCCGGTACGCCTTCTTCCTGGACATCGACGGCACCTTGATCCGCTTTGCGGTGGTGCCTGGCCGCGCCTACGTGGACCCTTGGCTGATCGAAATCCTGCGGGTGCTCTACGAGGCGGCAGAGGGCGCCCTTGCACTGGTCAGCGGCCGCACGGTGCATAGCATCGACAGCCTGTTTTCGCCGTTGCGTCTTGCGGCTGCCGGCCAGCATGGCGCCGAAAGGCGCAACGCCGCGGGCGCCCTGCAATGGCACTCGCCGGGAACTGCCCAGGTGGAAGCCGCGCGCAGATGCGTGCATGCCTGGATCTCCACGGTTGACGGGGTCATGCTGGAAGACAAAGGAATATGCGTGGCGGTGCACTATCGGCAGGCTCCGCAGCACGAGGCGGAGGCGCGCGAGGCGCTGGAACGCTGCCGCCAGCGGGCGGGCGATGCCTTCGAGGTGCAGCCGGGCAAGATGGTGTTCGAACTCCGGCCCGCGGGCGTTCACAAGGGGACGGCGATCCGCGAATTCATGGCGGAGCCCCCGTTCGCCGGCCGGATTCCGCTGTTCATCGGAGACGATGCCACCGACGAGCATGGCTTTGCCGCCGTCAACGGGATGCGCGGACGCAGCATCAAGGTGGGCGAAGGCCGGACGGTCGCCGCTTGGCGGCTTCCCGACGTGGCTGCAGTGCGTGCGTGGCTGGCCTCCATCCTGGGGCGCGTTTCACCCGATCTGGCCTGAGCGGGCGGGCCGTCCGCGCCGATGGCCCCATCATTTGTGAGCCATTTGTAGCGGAGCCGTTGCTACGCTGCCGGCCAGTCTTCCAGCGGGTCCGACGCCACATGAACTGGTTTGCCAACCTCAGCATCCGCTGGAAATTCCAGGTCGGATTCTTCGTCGTCACCATGGTGACGACCATCTACAACCGGCTGCTGGCCTCGCACGAGCTGCAGAAGATGATCGAGCTGGCGCAGCGGGACGGCGCGCCGGCGACGGCGGTGCAGGCGATGGTCGACCAGCGCGCCGCCTACCACTTCAACTCGGTGTGGGAGTCGGGGCTGGAATTCATGCTGCAGTTCCTGCTGATCGGCTTCGTCGCCAGCCTGTTCCTCAAGCCCATCCTGCAGCTGTGCGAGGCGCTCAAGGCGGTCGAGCAGGGCGACCTCACCCGCGGCGTGGCGGTGACCTGCCATGACGAGATCGGCGTCA
>DASVZD010000005.1:0-5080 GCA_036391815.1 Rhodocyclaceae bacterium | reverse complement strand
TCGACTGGTCGTCCAGGTAGCCCTTGCGCTCGCGGGAAATCGTCAGTTCCTCCAGCGCGGCGAGGTTGACCGGCCCCAGCGCTTCGATCTCCGCGTTGATGCGCGCGATGTCGCCCTGCAGCACCGGCTCCCTCAGCGCCGGCGTCAGTTCCGCGGCGAGCGCGGCCTCGTCTTCCTCGGTGGCGATGCCGCCCTCGACCAGGCGCTCGCGGTACTGCTCCTCGTTGAGCACCGCGGCCTGCTGCTTGAGCTTGAGGTCGTTGATCTTGTCGCGCGCCGGCTGCAGGCCCTGCTCGAGCTTCATGCGCTGCTCGTCGAGCATGCGCAGTTCGCCGGCCGCCGCTTCCAGCGCGTTGCGCCGCTCGGCCAGCAGGCCCTCGCGGCCCTGGCGCGAACCGAGCGCCGTCTGCAGCTGGTCCTGCAGCACGTCGTCGCTGATGCCCGCGAGTTCCGCTTGGGCGGCCTCGGTCTCGGTGGCGACGCGCGCCAGCTGGGTCTTCGCCGTCTCGGCGGCGCGCGCGTTGTCTTCGAGCTTGGACAGGCATTCGCGCTCGGAGAATCCTGCCTCCTGCGCCTCGCGCGCCAGCTGGTGCTCGAGGGCGCGCGCCTCCCGCAGGGCGGCGTCGCGCGTGCGCTGCAGCTCGAGCGCGGCTTCGAGCCGCTCGCGCACGGCGTCCAGCTGCTCGCGGCAGCGCGCCGCCTCGGCCTCGGCACGCTCGAATTCGGCGCGTTCCGTCTCCTCGCCCTTGACGATCTCCTCGAGGTCGCGCGTGATCTGGCCGGCGCGCTCCTCGTAGCGCGCCTGCGCCTGCGAGAGCTTGAGCGCCTCGACCTGGACCGCATGCAGGCGCTGCTGGCCTTCCTCGGCCGACTTGCGCGCCTCGACGAGCTGCGCCTGTGCTTCGGACAGCGCCTGCTCGGCCTGCTCCTGCCGCTCGCGGGCAGCCATCTCTTCCTGCTCGCGGCTCGCGACCAGGGTTTCGAGTTCCTCGATCTCGCGCTGGCGCTCGAGCACGCCGTGGGTGCGGACATCCGGCACGTAGAGCGTCAGCCCGTGGGCGGAGAGGACGTGGCCTTCCTTGGAGACCGCGACGCCGGAGCGCGTGGCGACGCGTCCGGAGAGATCGTCGGCGACGACCACGCCGGCCAGCCATTCGTCGAGCACCGCGGCCCAGCGCGGGTCGTCGCAGCGCACGCGGCAGCGCAGCGTATCAGCGGCGGCGGGCTGCGCGCTGGCGTTGTCGGGCAGCGCCAGCGCAAAGGTCGACGGCGGCGGCGACGCCAGCGCGCGGCCTGCGGTCTCGGCGTCCGTCGCCAGCGCGGAAAGCCGCTCGCGCAGGATGGCCTCGACCGCGGTCTCCCAGCCGGCCTCGACCTGGATCACCTGCCACAGCGGCTTGGCGTCCGCCAGGCCATGGGCCTTCAGCCAGTCGCCGATCTCGCCGTTCTGCTGGACGCGCTTTTGCAGCTGCTGCAGGGCATCGTAGCGGGCGCGCGTCTCGGCCAGCTGCCGGTGAGCGGCGGCGAGCGCCTCGCGGGCGCCGCGCAGCGCGCCTTCGAGTTGCGGCAGACGCCCCTGCAGCTCGGCCAGCCGGGACTGGCGCACTTCGAGTTCCTCTTCGGCGCGCGCGGCGGCCTCTTCGGCCTGCGCCAGCTGCACCGGATCGGGCTGCTCGATCGCGGCGCGTTCCTGTTCGAGGCGGGCCCGGCGCTGCCCGAGGTTCTCCATGGCGCGCACCGCGTGGCCGCGATCGGCCTCGGCCAGGCGCGTGCCCTGCTCGGCCTCGTTCAGCTGCCGGCGCGCCTCGGTGACGGCCGCTTCGGCCTCGCGCACCGCGGCTTCCGCCTCGGGCAATCGCGCAGCCGCTTCCTCGTGGCGCGCGGCCGCCGTGCCGGCGCGCTCGCGCGAGTTCTCCAGCAGCGACTTCCAGCGGAATTCCTCGTCCTCGACGCGCTGGGTTTCGCCGCTCCAGTGGTTCTGCTCGACCGAAAGCTGCGCCAGGCGGGCTTCCAGCCGGACCCGCGACTGCTGGACGTGGTTGATCTCGGATTCGAGGCGCTTCACCTCGGCGTTGGCCGAGTACATCTCGGCCTGGGCGGCATGCAGCGCGTCCGAGGCGGCGAAGTGCGCCTCGCGCGCCTGCTCGACCTTGGCCTCGACCTCGCGCAGCTGGGCCGTCTCCGCCTCCACGCGGTTGGTCGCCTTCTCGACGTCCTGCCCGGCGCGCTCGGCCTCGCGGCGCGCATCGTTGCGCTTCTTCAGCCACAGCAGGTTCTGGCGGCGGTGCAGCTGGACCTGCAGGTCCTTGTACTGCTGCGCCACGACGGCCTGCGCCTCCAGGCGCGTGATCTGGCCTTCCAGCTCGTTGCGGATGTCGTCGACGCGGGCGATGTTCTCGCGGGCATCCTCGAGGCGGTGCTCGGTCTCCTTGCGCCGTTCCTTGTACTTGGTGACGCCGGCGGCTTCCTCGAGGAAGAAGCGCAGTTCCTCCGGCTTCGCCTCGACGATGCGCGAGATCATGCCCTGGCCGATGATGGCGTAGGCGCGCGGTCCCAGGCCGGTGCCGAGGAACAGGTCGATGACGTCGCGGCGGCGGACGTGCAGGTTGTTGATGTAGTAGTTGGAGTTGCCTTCGCGGTCGAGCACGCGCTTGACCATGATTTCGGCGTACTGGCTCCACTGGCCTGCGGCGCGGCCCTGGGCGTTGTCGAAATGCAGTTCGACGCTGGAGCGCGAGACTTCCTTGCGCGTGCCCGAGCCCTTGAAGATGACGTCCTGGATCGATTCGCCGCGCAGCTCCGAGGCCTTCGACTCGCCCAGCACCCAGCGCACGGCGTCGATCACGTTCGACTTGCCGCAGCCGTTGGGGCCCACCACGCCGACCAGCTGGCCGGGGAACAGCACGGTGGTCGGATCGACGAAGGACTTGAAACCGGAGAGTTTGAGCTTGGTCAGGCGCACGAGGGAATCCGGGGCAACTGAGAAAAGGCGGCATTATAATCGCTCGCCCTTCAAGTCCAGACCGCCATCATGAGCAAGCGCCCAAGCCGCCCCACCAAAGCGCTAGAGACCTTCGCCAACCCCGCGCCGCACCGGGATTACCAGATCCACATGGAGATCCCGGAATTCACCTGCCTGTGCCCCAAGACGGGCCAGCCGGACTTCGCGGTGCTGACCCTCGACTACGTGGCGGACAAGCTCTGCGTCGAGCTGAAGAGCCTCAAGCTCTACATCTGGAGCTTCCGCGACGAAGGCCATTTCCACGAGGACGTCACCAACCGCATCCTCGACGACCTGGTCGCCACCACCAAGCCGCGCTACATGCGCCTGACCGCCCGCTTCTACGTGCGCGGCGGCATCTTCACCAACGTCGTGGCCGAGCACCGCAAGAAGGGGTGGAAGCCGGCTGAGAAGGTGGAATTGGCGGAGTTTCCCGCGTCGTCGAACACGCGCGGGTAGCCTCGGCGGCGGAGCATCGCCGGCGAAGGGCGGCGCCGTCCCGCGGCGCAGCATCGACTCCCCTATAATCCGCGTTTTCGTCGCGCCCAAGCTCCGTGAACCCGAACCTCGCCAAGCTGCAGCCCTATCCCTTCGAGAAACTCCGCCAACTGTTTGCCGGCGTGACGCCGCCGCCGGGCATGAAGGAGATCAAGCTGTCCATCGGCGAGCCCCAGCACGGCACCCCCGACTTCATCAAGCGGGCGCTGACCGATGGGCTGGACGGGCTGGCCGCCTATCCGGCCACCAACGGCAGCGACGCGCTGCGCGGCGCGATCGCGGCGTGGATCGGGCGCCGCTACGGCATTCCGGCGCCGGATGCGGCGACGCAGGTGCTGCCGGTGACGGGGTCGCGCGAGGCGCTGTTCGCCTTCGCCCAGTGCGTCTGCGACCCGTCGAAGCCGGACGGGCTGGTGCTGTCGCCCAATCCCTTCTACCAGATCTACGAAGGCGCGGCCTACCTCGCCGGCGTCACCCCGGTCTTCTTCAACCAGCTGCCCGAGAACGGCTTCGCCATGGACTTCCGCGCCATCCCGCCGGAGACCTGGAAGCGCGTGCAGCTCGCCTACGTCTGCTCGCCCGGCAACCCGACCGGCAAGGTGATGACGCTCGACGAATGGCGCGAACTGTTCGCGCTGTCCGACGAATACGGCTTCGTCATCGCCAGCGACGAGTGCTATTCGGAGATTTACTTCGACGAGGACGCCCCCCCGCTCGGCGGCCTGGAAGCGGCGCGCCAGCTGGGCCGCGACGACTACAGGAACCTCGTGATGTTCTCCAGCCTGTCGAAGCGCTCCAACGTGCCGGGCATGCGCTCGGGCTTCGTCGCCGGCGACGTCGCGATCCTGAAGAAGTTCTGGCTCTACCGCACCTACCACGGCTGCGCCATGAATCCGGCCGTCCAGCACGCCAGCGCCGTGGCCTGGGGCGACGAGGCGCACGTGCGCGACAATCGCCGGCTCTACCAGCAGAAGTTCGAGCGCGTCGCGCCGTTGATCGCCAGGCACCTCGACACGCGCCGGCCCGACGCCGGCTTCTACCTGTGGGCGCGCACGCCGGTCGCCGACACCGAATTCGCGCGCGAACTGCATCGCCAATATAATGTGACCGTACTGCCGGGAAGCTTTCTGGCGCGGGAGGCCGGCGGCGTGAACGCCGGCGCGAACTTCATCCGCATCGCGCTCGTCGCCGGGCTCGATGAGTGCCTCGAAGCGGCACGACGCATCGGCGATTTCTGCAATTCACTCTAGGACCCAACATGCAAGAACTGCAATCGATCATCGACGAAGCCTGGGACAACCGGGCCGAATTCAAGCCCGGCGCCGCCCCCGCCAAGCTCGGCGAGGCCGTGGAGCTGATCCTCAACGACCTCGACGCCGGCAAGCTGCGCGTCGCCGAGAAGATCAACGGCGAATGGGTCACGCACCAATGGATCAAGAAGGCCGTGCTGCTGTCGTTCCGCCTCGAGGACAACCGCATGATGGACGGCGGCCCGATGCGCTACTTCGACAAGGTCTCCACCAAGTTCGCCAACTACGACACGCACACCTTCCAGAAGGGCGGCTTCCGCATCGTGCCGCC
>DASVZD010000004.1:0-8554 GCA_036391815.1 Rhodocyclaceae bacterium | reverse complement strand
CGATGGTGGCCGTCGGCGATGTAGAGCGCCGGCATGGCGTCGAAGGCGGTGGTGATGCGCTCGATCAGCGCGCCATGGGTGGATGGGCGCACCGCCCAGATCGTGTGGCGGATGCCGTCAGGCGCGGTGACGTCCGCATCCGGTGCGCCCGCACTGGCCAGGGCCAGCAGCTTGTCGGCCTCGGGCGCCGCCGGGTAGGCGAGCAGCACCGGGCCGGTCTGCGCATTGAGCGCCTCGATCTGGCGCACGCGGTCGTCTTCCTTGTCCGGACGCGTGAACTCGTGCTTGCGGATGCGGTTGACGTCGTAGGCGGCGACGGAGGCCGCCGCCACCAGGCCGGTCTGCTCGTGCTGTCCCATCACCAGGCGGTAGGCGTAGTAGCAGTCCTGTGCGTCGCGCGCGAGGATGCCGGCGTCCATCATCTTCTTCAGGTTCTCGACCGCCTTGGCATAGACGGCGGGCGAGTAGATGTCGGTGTCCGCCGGCAGGTCGATCTCGGGCTTGGAGATATGCAGGAAGGACCAGGGCTTGCCGTCGGCGCGCTCGCGCGCCTCGTCGCTCGAGAGCACGTCGTAGGGCGGCGCGGCGACGGCGGCGGCATTGCCGGCGGTCGGCCGCAGGCCGCGGAAGGGGCGGATCAGGGACATTGCGGTTTCCTTATTGCGCGGAGCGGCCGGTCAGCGGGCCGCGCAAAGCCTCGCGGGCTTCGCGGATCATCTTCTCGGTGGTGGTCCAATCGACGCAGGCGTCGGTGACCGAGCAGCCGTACTTGAGCTTGGAGAGGTCGGCGGGGATCGGCTGGTTGCCGGCTTCGATGAAGCTCTCGATCATCAGGCCGACGATCGACTTGTTGCCGAGGCGGATCTGGTTCACGCAATCGTGCATGACGAGCGGCTGAAGCTCGGGCTTCTTGTAGCTGTTGGCGTGCGAGCAGTCGACCACCACGTTCTGCGGCAGCTTCGCCTTCGCCAGCGCCTGTTCGGCCATGGCCACGCTCACGGTGTCGTAGTTCGGCCGGTCGCCGCCGCCGCGCAGGACGACGTGGCCGTAGCGGTTGCCGCGCGTGCGCACGACGGCGGAGCGGCCCTGCATGCTGATGCCGAGGAAGCTGTGCGGGTTGGCCGCCGAGATGATGGCGTTGATCGCAGCGTCGAGCGAGCCGTCGGTGCCGTTCTTGAAGCCCACCGGCGTCGACAAGCCGGACGCCATTTCGCGGTGCGTCTGCGATTCGGAGGTGCGGGCGCCGATGGCGGTCCAGGACACCAGGTCGCCGACGTACTGCGGCGCGATCGGATCGAGCGCCTCGGTGCCGGCGGGCAGGCCGAGCTCGTTGACCGCCAGCAGGAATTCGCGCGCCTTCTGCATGCCCTCCTCGATGTGGAAGGAGTCGTCCATGCGCGGATCGTTGATGTAGCCCTTCCAGCCGGTCGACGTGCGCGGCTTTTCGAAATACACGCGCATCACCAGCAGCAGCGTGTCGGAGACTTCGTCGGCGAGCGCCTTGAGGCGCCGCGCGTAATCCATGCCGGCGACCGGGTCGTGGATCGAGCAGGGGCCTACGACGACGAACAGGCGCTTGTCCTGCCGGTCGAGGATGCGCGTCAGGGCGCGGCGGCCGGCGACGACGCTCTGGGCGGCGGCTTCGGACAGCGGCAGGCGGGCGTGGATTTCCTCCGGCGTCGGCATGGCGTCGAAGGCTTCGATATTCAGGTTTTCGGTCTGTTGCATGAAGGACTACCGGAGTGCGGGTTTATGCCGGGGAAACACCCCGGCGAGAGTCAGGCATTCTACTCGAAGGCGCCTGCCGGGACGGCGGAGAACCCCTGGCGGAAGCCGGGCAGAAGGGCTGCTTTGACCCTGTTGCGGCCATAGTTGACAAAACGACTATGGAATACAAAGCTGGCATTGGCGCCATCGGAGCGCCGAACAACCAACGGAGAGCCGACATGAAAATTTGCAGAGCATTGGCGACGCTTGTCGCGGCAGGAATGCTGGCCGCGTCGGTGGCCGCTTCGCCGTCCGCGCTGGCCGACACCGTCAAGGTCGTGCTGAGCGGGGACCAGGAAACGCCGCCCGTGAAGACCACCGCGTCGGGCAGCGGCACCATCACGGTGAACCCCGACAAGACCATCAGCGGCAACATCGCGACGACCGGCGTGGACGCGACGATGGCGCACATCCACATGGCGCCCCAAGGCAAGCCTGGCCCGGTGATCATCCCGCTGCAGAAGAACGGGCAGTACGGCTGGTCGGTCCCGGCGGGAGCCAAGCTGAGCGACGAGCAGTACCAGGCGTTCAAGTCGGGCAACCTTTACGTGAACGTGCACTCGGCCGCGCACAAGGACGGCGAGATCCGCGGCCAGCTGACGCCCTGAGGGCGGATCAGCGCCGTGCGCCGGGAGTCCCGGCGCCGTCGGCGAGCTTGCGGAACAGTTCCTTGGCCGCCGACACGCGCTGGGCGAAGGTGGGGCTCTCGCGCTTCCACGCCAGCTTGTCCGGGCCGGCGAGCTTGAAGCTGCGGTCGGTCTGGATGAGGCGGATGACGTTGCCCGGGTCGATCGGCGGATTCGGCACGAATTGGACCTGGATGCCGTTCTGGCCGGCGTCGAGCTTCGCCACGCCGAGCGGCCGCGCTGCGATGCGCAGGCGGTGCGTCTCGATCAGCGCCTGCGCCTGGGCCGGCAGTTCGCCGAAGCGGTCGATCAATTCCTCCTGCATGGCGCGCAGGTCGTCCTCGTTGTCGCAGTTGGCCAGGCGCTTGTAGAGCGTCAGCCGCTCGTGCACGTCGGGGCAGTAGGCGTCGGGAAGCAGGGCCGGCGTCCGCAGGTTGATTTCCGAGGTGACGCCGAGCGGCTGGGTGAGGTCGGGAATGGCCTTGCCGTCCTTCAGCGCCTTCACCGCGGCGTTCAGCATGTTGGCGTACAGCGCGAAGCCGACTTCCTGCATCTCGCCGCTCTGGTTTTCGCCGAGGATCTCGCCGGCACCCCGGATTTCCAGGTCGTGCATGGCGAGGAAGAAGCCGGCGCCGAGTTCCTCCATCGCCAGGATCGCCTCCAGGCGCCGCTGCGCCTGGGCGGTCGGCTTGGCATCCTCGTGCGTGAGCAGGTAGGCGTAGGCCTGGTGGTGCGAGCGCCCGACCCGTCCGCGCAGCTGGTGCAGCTGCGCCAGGCCGAACTTGTCGGCGCGGTCGATGACGATGGTGTTGGCATGCGGGTTGTCGATGCCGGTCTCGATGATGGTCGAGCACAGCAGCAGGTTGTGCTTCTGCTGGGTGAACTCGCGCATCACGCGCTCGAGCTCGCGCTCCGGCAGCTGGCCGTGGCCGACCACGATGCGCGCCTCCGGCAGCAGCTTCTCCAGCCGCTCGCGCATGTTGTCGATGGTCTCGACCTCGTTGTGCAGCAGGTAGACCTGGCCGCCGCGCTTGAACTCGCGCAGGCAGGCTTCGCGCACCAGGCCGTTGGACCACGGATGGACGAAGGTCTTGATGGCCAGCCGCTTCTGCGGCGCGGTGGCGATCACCGAGAAGTCGCGCAGGCCTTCGAGCGACAGCCCGAGCGTGCGCGGGATCGGCGTCGCGGTGAGCGTCAGCACGTCGACCTCGGCGCGCAGCGCCTTGAGCGCCTCCTTCTGGCGCACGCCGAAGCGGTGCTCCTCGTCGATGATCACCAGGCCGAGCCGCGAGAACTGCACGTCCTTCTGCAACAGCCGGTGGGTGCCGATCAGGACGTCTATCTTGCCTTCGCCCAGCGCGTGGATGGCCTCGGCCTGCTCCTTCGCGCTCTTGAAGCGGGAAAGCTCGGCGACCTTGACCGGCCAGTCGGCGAAGCGGTCGGCAAAGGTCTGGTAGTGCTGCTCGGCGAGCAGCGTGGTCGGACACAGCACCGCCACCTGCTTGCCGTCGGCCACGGCGACGAAGGCGGCGCGCAGGGCGACTTCCGTCTTGCCGAAGCCGACGTCGCCGCACACCAGCCGATCCATCGGCTTGCCCGACTTCATGTCCTCGACGACGGCGGTGATGGCGGCGAGCTGGTCCGGCGTTTCCTCGAAACCGAAGCCGTCGGCGAAGGCTTCGAGGTCGTGCTGCTTGAAGTTGAATTGGTGGCCCTGGCGCGCGGCCCGCTGCGCATACAGGTGCAGGAGCTCCGCGGCGGTGTCGCGCACCTGCTCGGCGGCCTTCCGCTTGGCCTTCTCCCACTGGCCGGAACCCAGCCGGTGCAGTTCGACGGCCTCGGGATCGGCCCCGCTGTAGCGCGAGATGACGTGGAGCTGGGCCACCGGCACGTAGAGCGTGGCGCCTTCGGCGTATTCGAGATGCAGGAACTCGTCGTCGCCGTCGCCGTAGTCGAGGCGCACCAATCCGCGGTAGCGGCCGATGCCATGCGACTCGTGCACCACCGGATCGCCGATGCGCAATTCGGAGAGGTCGCGCAGCCAGCCCTCCAGGCTGGCGTGGCGGGTGTCGCTGCGGCGATGGCGCGGTCGGGCCGTCGCCGCATAGAGCTCGTTTTCCGTGAGGACGGCTAGGCCGGCAGCAGCGACGACAAAGCCTCCCGACAGCGGTCCGGTGCCGAGCATGAAGGACGCCTCGCCGCCGACGAAGCTGGCGAAGTCGGCGCAGGGCGCCGGGTGCAGGCCGTATTCGGCGAGGTATTCGGCGATGGTCTCGCGGCGCCCGGCCGATTCGGCGAGCAGCAGCACGCGGCCTTCGAAGCTGCCGAGGAAGCCGGCCAGCGCGGCCAGCGGCGCGTTCGCCTTGCGGTCCACCGCCACCGCGGGCGGCGGCACGGCCGGACCTGGTTCGCCGCCCGCCGGCAGCGCGATGCGCGCGAAGCGGTTGGCGGCGACGAAGAACTGCTCGTCGGTCAGGTAGAGCTCCATGGGCGCCATGACCGGCCGCGAGCGGTCGCCCTTGAGCATGTCATGGCGGCCCTTCAGGTCGTGCCAGAACTCCGCGATGGCGGCCGGGATGTCCCGATGCAGCAGCAGCGTGGCGTCCTTCGGCAGGTAGTCGAACAGCGTGACGGTCTCGTCGAAGAACAGCGGCAGGTAGTACTCGATGCCGGCGGGCAGGGCGCCGTTGGAGACGTCCTTGTAGAGCGCGATGCGCGAGGCGTCGCCCTCGAAGGTCTCGCGGAAGCGCTGCCGGAACTTGGTGCGGCCCGCTTCGCCGAGGGGGAACTCGCGCGCCGGAAGCAGGCGGATCTCCGGCACCGGATAGAGGGTGCGCTGGCTGTCGACGTCGAAGGTGCGGATGGTCTCGACCTCGTCGCCGAACAGTTCGATGCGGAAGGGCAGCTGGGTGCCCATCGGGAACAGGTCGACCAGGCCGCCGCGCACGCTGTACTCGCCGGCTGCCACCACCTGGGTCATCGGCTGGTAGCCGCCCAGGGCCAGCTGCTCGCGCAGGTTGTCGAGCTTGAGCTGGTCGCCCTTCTTGAGGAAGAAGGTATGGGCGGACAGGAAGGTCGGCGGCGCCAGCCGCGCCAGCGCGGTGGATGCGGCCACGATCAGGGCGTCGCACTCGCCGCGCACGACGGCATGCAGCGTCGCCAGCCGCTCGGAGATCAGGTCCTGGTGCGGCGAGAAGCTGTCGTAGGGCAGGGTCTCCCAGTCGGGCAGCAGGTGCACGCGCAACTGCGGCGCGAACCAGGCGATTTCCTCCTGCAGGCGCTGCGCGTCCAGCGGGCTGGCGGCGATGACGACCAGCAGGCGTCCGCCGCCCGCGCTCTGTGCGATGGCGAGCGCATCCGCCGAACCGGCCAGGGGCGGGAGTTCGATGCGGGAACCGGGTTTGGGGTGGCCGAGGGAGGCCAGTTGCGGCAGCAGCGCCGGGAGGGAAGCAGGCACAGGAACGACGGGGCGGAGCAAAGCCTGATTATAGTCGGCCCCCGCAACCCCATCGCCATCGCGGCCTCCACTACAATGGACGCATGCCTGCATACTCCTTCGACATCGTTGGCCTGGCGATCAGCGCCTTCCTGCTCGGCGTCTACAACTTCTTCCTGATGCGGAAGGAGCGGCGCGACCCGACGTATACGGTGCGGGCGGTGAACGCCCTGGCGCGCACCGCATGGGTCGAATCGGTCATGAAGGACGGCAAGGACGTGCTCGCCGTCCAGACCTTGCGCAACTCCACGATGGCCGCGACCTTCCTGGCCTCCACCTCGGTGCTGCTGATCATCGGCGTCCTGACGCTCTCGGGGCAGGGGGACAAGCTTGAGGCCACCTGGCATACGCTGAACGTCTATGGCGCCCGCCACACCGAACTGTGGCTGACCAAGCTGCTGTTCCTGCTGCTCGACCTGTTCTTCGCCTTCTTCAGCTTCTCGATGTCCGTGCGCGTGTTCAACCACGTCGGCTACATGATCAACGTTCCGCTGTCGGCGAACCACAAGTCCATCTCGCCGACCCACGTGGCGCTTCACCTGAACCGCGCGGGACGCTTCTACAGCCTCGGCATGCGCGCCTATTACTATTCGGTGCCGCTGGTGTTCTGGCTGTTCGGGCCGCACCTCATGCTGATGGCGACGCTCGGTCTGATCCTGGTGCTCTATCGCATCGACCGGGCGCCCAAGGTGCTCGCCGCGGACTACGCCGCCTAGGCTCAGGCCTTCGCCCCCGCCGCCTGGCCGTGGCGGCCGCGCGCCGCGGTTTCCAGCGAACGCTTGAGCGCCTGCACTCCCGCCTCGTTGCCGAGGCTCCTGGCATAGCCGGACAGCGCCGCCGACACTTCCCGGCTGTTCCAGCCCTCGCGCCGCATCAGCGCGAAGGCGACCTCGTCGGCCTCCCGCGTCTGCTCGCCGCCGTTGCGCGAGGCCACGATCTCGGTACCGAGCGCCGAGGCCGTGGAGCCGGTCAGTGCGGCCAGTCCGCCGGTGAGATTGGTCAACGGCATCAGCAACTGGACCAGCATCGACAGCAGCAGGCTGGTGGCGGACTTCTCTTCGTGGTGCCGCGCGATCACGTGCCCCATCTCGCGGGCGATCAGGAAGGCCAGCGCGCGATCGTCGAGCCCCGGCCGACGTACGCCGCGGAAGACGACGATGTCTCCCCGGGAGTCGGATGCCGTGCCCGCTTCCGCCTTGTCGGCGACGCGGAAGCTGAAGGCCGGCACGCGGTCCCGCAGCTTGGGGTCCATGTCATAAGCAGCACGGGAAAGGCGGGCGCCGAGCCGGGCCACTTCGAGGTCGAAGCTCCGGTCGGGCGGAGACTTCTCCGTCAGGGGGCGCGCGGCCGCCAGGCGGAGATCCATGTCGACCGAAGAATAGAGCGAACTGACGGACGCCGGGGCCGTGAGCTGGGGACGGCCGCCGGGTGCGGTGGCGGTGGCGCAACCGGCCAGTGCCGCGACGCACACGGCGGCCAAAAGCGGTTTTGGAGGCACGGGGTTCTCGCTGGCACGTGGTGCTGCCAGTAGAGAACATTTGCGGCCGCGGCGCGATGATGCGGTCGGCCTAGGACGAGCCGCGCCCCGCGCTCAGAGCAAGGCGACTTCCCCGGCGGCGACGGCGACGCGCACGTCGGCGCCGTAGCAGATCAGCTTGCCCATCTCGCCGTCGACCGACGCCACGATGAAGCGGTTCTCGAGGTCGTCGTGCCCGCGGCGGCGTGCGCGCCGCACGATCGGCTGGAAATTCTCGTGTTTCAATCTGACCATGCGGCCGACGTAGCCATCCAGTCTCATTCGCTCCTCCGTTTTCTTGGTATTGCCCGGGTCGCCGGGGCAAGCGCGCATGGTAAGGACGGTGCCCGCACGGCCGAATTCCGCGCTTCCGGTATTTCGGCTACCGGGTTACGGGTAGGCCGTGGATGTGGATCGGCTCCCGGCGTGCGCCGTACGGCGTGGCGAACCTGCCGAAGCGTCCGGCCAGCGCCGTGCCGCAATGCCGGCAGTGGCCGCTGTCGTCCAGTTCGTAGTGCAGGATCTCGTACCAGTCGCGCTCGATGACGGCGCGGCCGCAGCCCGGGCAGTAAGTCGCGTCTCCCGCCCGGTCGTGCACGTTGCCCGTGTAGACGTAGCGCAGCCCGGCGTCCATGGCGATCTTGCGCGCGCGGCGCAGCGTTTCCGGCGGCGTCGGCGGGACGTCGCGCATCTTCCAGTCGGGATGGAAGGCGGAGAAGTGCAGCGGCACGTCGGCTCCCAGTTCGCTGGCGACCCATTTGGCCAGCTTGCCCAGTTCGTCGTCGGAGTCGTTGTGCCCCGGAATGATCAAGGTCGTCAGCTCGACCCAGCAGTCGGTGTCGTGATGCACGAGGGCGATGCAATCGAGCACCGGCTGCAGGTGGGCACCGCACAGCTTGAAATAGAAGTCGTCGGTGAAGCCCTTGAGGTCGATGTTGGCGGCGTCCATCTTGGCGTAGAACTCGCGCGCCGGGCCCGGATGCATGTAGCCCGCGGTGACCGCCACCGTCTTGATGCCCAGCGCATGGCAGGCGTCGGCGGTGTCCATCGCGTATTCGGCGAACACCACCGGGTCGTTGTAGGTGAACGCCACGCTCTGCGAGCCGTGGCGGGCGGCCGCCTGCGCGATGGCGATCGGCGTCGCCTCGT
>DASVZD010000003.1:0-9178 GCA_036391815.1 Rhodocyclaceae bacterium | reverse complement strand
CCCAGCTCGAACACGGCTTGCGGCGCGCGCGGCGTCTCGTCTTCGTAGACCGAGTTGGGGCCGCCCGAGAGGATGATGCCCGCGGGCGCGAACTCGCGGATGAACTCGTCCGTGACGTCGTTCGGGTGCAGTTCGCAGTAGACCTGCTGCTCGCGAACGCGGCGCGCAATCAGCTGCGTGAACTGCGAACCGAAATCGAGGATGAGGATCTTCTGGTGCGACATCAACTGTTCTCCATATTGAAAAGGCGGCCTAGGCCGCCTTTTCTTTGCTACTCGACGTGGTAATTGGGTGCTTCCTTGGTGATCTGGACATCGTGCACGTGCGACTCGCGGATGCCCGCCGAGGTGATCTCGACGAACTCGGCCTTGTTGCGCATCTCTTCGATGGTGCGGCAGCCGACATAGCCCATCGACGAGCGCAGGCCGCCCATCAGCTGGTGGATCACCTGCGTCACCGGGCCCTTGTAGGGCACGCGGCCTTCGATGCCTTCGGGCACGAGCTTCTCGACGTTGGATTCGTTGTCCTGGAAGTAGCGGTCCGACGAGCCCTTCTGCATGGCGCCGAGGCTGCCCATGCCGCGGTAGGACTTGTACGAGCGGCCCTGGTAGAGCACGGTCTCGCCCGGCGCTTCCTCGGTGCCGGCGAACAGGCCGCCGAGCATCACGGCATGCGCGCCCGCGGCGAGCGCCTTGGAGATGTCGCCCGAGTAGCGGATGCCGCCGTCGGCGATCAGCGGGACATTGGTGTCGGCCAGCGCCCTGGCCACGTTGTCGACCGCCGTGATCTGCGGGACGCCGACGCCGGCGACGATGCGCGTGGTGCAGATCGAGCCGGGACCGATGCCGACCTTGACGCCGTCGGCGCCATGATCGACCAGGGCCTTGGCGGCGGCGCCGGTGGCGATGTTGCCGCCGATGACCTCGACCTGCGGGAAATTCTTCTTGACCCACTCGACGCGCTTGAGCACGCCTTCCGAGTGGCCGTGCGCGGTGTCGACGATCAGCACGTCGACGCCCGCCTCGGCCAGCAGCGCGGCGCGCTCCTCGGTGCCCTCGCCGACGCCGATGGCGGCGCCGACGCGCAGACGGCCCTGGCTGTCCTTGCAGGCGTTCGGGTGTTCGGTCGACTTGAGGATGTCCTTGACGGTCATCAGGCCGCGCAGCGCGAAGCCCTCGTTGATGACCAGCACGCGCTCGAGGCGGTTCTTGTGCATCAGCGCCTTGGCTTCCTCGAGCGTCGCGCCTTCCCTGACGGTAATCAGGCGCTCCTTCGGCGTCATGATGTTGCGCACCGGCTGGTCGAGACGGGTCTCGAAGCGCAGGTCGCGGTTGGTGACGATGCCGACGACCAGGCCGTTCTCCACCACTGGCAGGCCGGAGATCTTGTGCGCGCGCGTGAGCTGCAGCACCTCGCGGACCGTCATGGTCGGCGGGATGGTGATCGGATCCTTGAGCACGCCCGACTCGAAGCGCTTGACCTTGGCGACTTCGGCCGCCTGCGTCTTCGGATCGAGGTTCTTGTGCACAATGCCGATGCCGCCTTCCTGGGCCAGCGCGATGGCCAGCCGGGCCTCGGTCACGGTGTCCATGGCGGCCGAGACCAGCGGCAGGTTCAGGTTGATGTTGCGGGTGAGGCGGGTGGCGAGCGAAACGTCGCGGGGCAGGATCGCCGAGTGGGCGGGAACCAGGAGGACGTCGTCAAACGTCAGCGCCTTCTGGGTAAGTCTCATGCTTTTATCCTCTGTGCCAAAAACGTATTATACGCGGGTCGCCCGACCCGGGCAAACGATGGACCCCACCGATGCGCCTCCGCCAACTTGCGCCTCTCGCCTTCGCCCTCGTGTCGATGGTCGCTGCCGCCCAGATGTACTCGTGGCGGGACGCCAACGGCAAGATCCACTACTCGGACGAGCCGCCGCCGGACAAGACTTCGGCGCGCAAGATCGCGCCGCCCGCGACGGGCGCCGGCGATCCGGCTGCCCGCAAGAGCGCGCTGGAACAGGAAGCGGCCATGCGCAAGAAGCAGAAGGAGTCCCAGGACGCTGCCGCCAAGAGCGAGAAGGAGAGCGCCGAGGCGGCGCAGCGCAAGGTCGAGTGCGACCGCGCGCGCGGCAATCTGCAGGGCCTCGAGTCGGGTCAGGTTCGCTTCACCACGAATGCCAAGGGCGAGCGCGTCGGGCTCGACGGCGACGTCCGCGAGGCCGAACTGGCCAACGCCCGCAAGGCCGTCGACTCCTGGTGCAAGTAACGGCAGCCCGGGGCGCCGCCCCGGCGCCTCACTCCTCGGCGGCGCCGCCGCCCTTCTTCATCACCTTACCCTCGGCGGCCCGCTGCTTGCGCACTTCCTTCGGGTCGGCGATCAGCGGCCGGTAGATCTCGACGCGGTCCTTCTCGCGCAGGCCGGTGTCCAGCTTGGCCAGCTTGCCGTAGATGCCGACCTTCGCCTTGTCGAGTTCGATTTCCGGGTAGCGCTGCAGCAGGCCCGAGGCCTCGATGGCCTGCCGCACGGTGCTCCCTTGCGGCAGCTTGAGTTCGACGAGTTCCTGGCGCGCCGGCTTGGCGTACGCGACTTCGATTCGGATGGAGTCAGCCATGGGATATCAACGAATGGGCATGCCGCGGTCGGCACGCGAGGAGCCGGATTTTAGCCCGGAACGCGGGCGCGGCTTCCTGCCGCCATGCGCATCTGCAGCGCGAGGCTCGACGAGCCCGACGCGGCGGCGCGGCGCCAGCGATGTGAGCGCGACTTCTCCGCGCTCGTCAGCGGCTGCGGCTTGGGCGCGGCCTGGCCGGGTCCCAGCGCGTAGACGGGCCGCATCGGGCCCTTGCGGGCGCGCCGCCAATCGGCGATATGCAGCTTGCCCTGCGCGACAAGCAAGTCGAGGTAGCCGGCGTTCTTCACGGTGTTCGGCGAAAGCCCGGCCAGCGCGGCCGCCTCGCGGTAGTCGAGCGGACCCGCCTGGCGAATCGCCTCGAGCAGCCGCTGCATGCCCGGCGCAGCACGGTTCTGCGCGGTCACCTGCGGCCGGTCGCAGTCGGCGCTGCTGCCGGCGCTGTACAGCGGGGTGGTGAAGCCGCCCGACGCATTGCGCGCCCAGCCGGAGACATGGATCAGGCCGGCGTCCTTCATGGCCTTGAGGTAACCCCCGCCCGAGAGCGTGGCGGCGCCCACGAAGGCGCGTTCGGCGATCTCCTCCTTCGACAGGCCCGGCGTGCGGCGCAGCACCTCGACGACGCGCTGCACCGCGCGGCTGAGGTTCAGCGCGGGAAGGGCGATCGCATGGCTGCAGGCGCGGGAGGATTTCTCGCTCATGGGCGCGATTCTATACGCGGAATCGGATTATGGAAGCACGCCGATGGGCGTGCCGCCAGCATACGCATCAAGGATAAACCTGGTGCGCGCGCTTCACGAAGCAGTCGACGAAACTTCCGATGATATGGCTGAAGACGGGGCCGAGCGCCTTCTCCAGCATCTTGCTGGAAAACTCGTAGTGCAGGCGGAACTCGACCTTGCAGCCCTCGGTGCCGAGCGCGGTGAAGCGCCAGCCGCCATCGAGCCGCCGGAACGGCCCTTCGCGCAGCCGGATGTCCATCCGGTGCGGCGCCTCCTTGGGATTCTCCGTGGCGAAGTGCGCCTTGATGCCGTGGTAGTTGATGTGGATGCGCGCCGCCGTGAGCGTCTCGGTGCGCTCGAGCAGCTCGGTACCGCCGCACCAGGGGAGGAATTTCGGGTAGTCCTCGACGCGGTCGACCAGTTCGAACATCTGTTCGACCGTGCGCGGGATCAGCACCGACTTCTCGATAACGGCCATTGGCACTCGCTACGTTAGAATGGCGCCGATTTTATCAAGCCGCCCTCCATGAGCATCGCCGAGAACAAGAAAGCCTTCCACGACTACTTCATCGAAGAACGCATCGAAGCGGGAATCGTGCTGGAAGGCTGGGAAGCCAAGGCGATCCGGGCCGGCCGTGCCCAGATCAAGGAGGCCTATGTCGTGCTGAAGAACGGCGAGGTCTTCCTGATCGGCGCGCACATCAGTCCGCTGCTCGCGGCTTCGACCCACGTCAAGCCGGATCCCGTGCGCACGCGCAAGCTGCTGCTGCATGAACGGGAGATCGCCAACCTGGTCGGCAAGGTCGAACGCGCCGGCTATGCGCTGGTCCCCCTCGACCTCCACTACGCCAAGGGCCGCATCAAGGCGCTGATCGGCCTGGCCAAGGGCAAGAAGCAGTACGACAAGCGCGAAGCCGAGAAGGAAAAGGACTGGGAGAGGGAAAAGGGCAGGTTGATGCGGCAGAAGGTCTGATGCCGCCGCTGGTCCTGCTCTGGCTCATCACCGGCTGCCTGATGCTGCAGCCGCTCTCGACCGATCTCTACCTGCCCTCGCTGCCGCATCTCGCGACCTATTTCGGGGTCGCTCCCGCTGCGGTGCAACAGACGCTTTCGCTGTTCGTGCTCGGGTTCGGCACGGCGCAACTCGTGAGCGGTCCGCTGTCGGACCGCTACGGCCGCCGTCCCGTGCTGCTCGGCGGCCTCGCCATCTATGTTGCGGCAAGCGTGGCGTGCGGGCTGGCGCCGAGCATCGGCGTGCTGGTCGCGGCGCGCTTCGTGCAGGCCGTCGGTTGCTGCACCGCCGTCGTCATCGCCCGCGCCATCATCCGCGACGCCTACGCACCCGCCGAGGGCGCGCACGTCATCGCGCGCGCCAGCATGCTGCTCTCGTTCGCACCGCTGCTCGGCCCGATCGCCGGCGGCTATCTCCAGGTGGCGTTCGGCTGGCGCGCCGCGTTCGCCCTGCTGACCGTGCTGTGCCTGATCCTCGCCGCGGCCGCCTGGCGCCGCCTGGAGGAAACCAACCTCGCACCCGACGCCGGCGCCACGCGCCTGTCGGGGATGATCGCCAGCTACCGGGTCATCGTGCGGCGCCCCGTGTTCTGGGCCTACACGCTTCCCGGCGCCCTCTCCTACGCCTCGATCTTCGTCTTCATCTCGGGATCGTCGTTCGTGCTCATCGACGTGCTCGGCATGCCCACCGAGTACTACGGCTATTGCTACGCCTTCGGGGTCTCGGGCTACCTCACGGGCACCGTCGCCTGCCGCCGCCTGCTCGGGCGGATCGGCGTCGACCGCGCGCTGAGCTTCGGCACGGCGCTGTCGCTGGGCGGCGGCCTGCTGTTCGCGGTCCTCATCGCCGCCGGCGTGCGCCATTGGGCGCTGGTGCCGCTTGCACAGTTCGTCACCATGGCCGCGCACGGCATCAACTTCCCCTGCGCCCAGGCCGGCGCGGTGGCGCCGTTTCCGCAACAGGCGGGGGCCGCCGCGGGCCTGCTCGGCTTCGTCACCATGCTGGTGGCCCTGCTCGCCGGCCTCTGGGTCGGCGCCAGCCACGACGGCACCATGGAGCCGCTGGCGTGGATAGCGGCCAGCGTCAACGCCACCCTGTTCGCGGCGGCGCGCCTGTCGGCGCATCGGCGGGATTTCGCCACGGCCGAAGCGCGCGGCTGAAGCGCCGCGGCTTTGACGGCGTCGGCAGCCCTGCCGGCGAAAGATCCTTGCTGTATCGGCAAGAAGGTTCGCTCTATCCAGTAAGCGATATTTACTTTTCATTTTCCGGCCCTCATCATGCGCCGGTCCTACAGAATTGCCTCGCTCAGGAGTACCCATGGAATCCTTCCGTCCGATGAATATTCGCAACATGTTGCGGTACGTTCGTTGTCTGCGCCTGGCGCTCATTCTCGGTTTGCCGTCTGTCGTGCACGCAGGGATGATCGACATCGATAGACCGATCGCCGTGGCACCCGATCGAGGCATTGCCTTGTTTTCCTTCACGCTCAGCACCGAGTTCCAATCGGGCACGACGCTGCAATGGCGCCAAGTCGGAACTGTCGGCGATGACGCCGAAAAGGGCGAGGTCACGCTCTATACGGGCAGGCTATTGGGAAACGAAGAATTGATGGCGTCGCCGTATCGACGCGCTGGACGCCTGGTGGGGTTGGATCTGCCCCCGGGTACCTACGAGTTTTATCAGTTCCGCGCTTCGCAGAACCGAAACCTTGTCTCGGCCAAACAGGACTTCTCCCGAAAATTCGTCGTCGAGGCAGGCAAGATCAACTACGTCGGCAACTTCGATCTGTTGACCGGCGAAGGCGACTTCGGCGGCGGGCGTCTACTGCTGGCACTCGTCACCGGCATCTTTACCAATGCCCTAACCGCTTACCCGACTTTGCTGGATCGGGCGGACATCGATCTCCCGTTGTTCCTGGCCAAGAAGAATGGGCTGGCCGCAGACGCCATTGCACGGCGCGTCATGATGGACGAGGCAGACAGCGCGATGCTGGCATTGGCGCAGACGCTGCGTGCCAAAGCCGAATCAGGCGATTCGGAGGCGCAGTTCCTTTGGATGGTCGCGCTCGCCCGCGGATGGACGATTCTGCCCGATGAGCGGCGCGTCAAGGTCTTTGACGGACGGGATGCATGGCCGGCGCTGGCGCGGCAACTGGCGGCGAAGGGCGTTCCCGGCGCTGCCACGTATCTGGGAATGCGCCACGACCTTGCACTCGCGAAGATGACGTCGCTCGCGGGAATCTACGCCACGGACGATCCGGGGATCGCGCTACAGAACTACCTCGTGGATGCAGCGCGCTATCAGGAAGGGGCGCTGGCCGGTGCCGTACGTCTGCTGAAGAACGATCGCTCCAACGACCCGGATGCGGCCCACCTGTCATCCGTGCTTAAGAAGCGCTTGGACAGCTTGCGTACGCTGTCACCGGAATCCCTACCCTACGGAGGCGAGACCGCTCGCGCCGCACTGCGCCAATACATCAACACGTCGCCGCCGAAATATTTTGCAGTTTCGATCAGCGGTGCCTACGGTGCGAGCAGCGGCGACGCGCCGTCGATGAAACTGGCGTTGGACGCCTGCAACGCCACGAGTCCCACCCCTCCCATGTCCTGTCGGCCCTATGCGGCATACTCGGGGAGGCGATGGAACGCCTGCCCGCCGGAACTTGCATCAGCGAAGTCACTCGAGGCGCCGCCAGAAACGGGGCTGGGCGATGTCGCAGATGCATCCAGGCTGCCGGCGGTACTGGATGAGTCCGGACGACAGGCCTATCCGAAATTCCTTGATCTCGCGTTCCCGAGGGCGTTCGCTGTCAGCGACCAAGGAGCGTTTGGCATGGCAGCCGGCGATTGCCAAGCGGCCTTCCGGGCATTGGAGGCCTGCGCTCGGACCAACCGCGGGAACTGCTCCCTCTGGGCTGTGGACGACCAGATCGTGCGAGGCACGGCAGATGCCGCCTTCAGCAAGGCGGAGCAGCGATTGCTTGGATTGCTCAATGACCAAGCCAAGCAAAACCTGACGCTATCGGCAAACGAGGGTTCCAGATGACTGGCGCTTAGCCATTGCAGGCCGCGAGCGCACCAGTCGGTGGCCGTGCCCTTGGCCAGGGGCCGGTGCCCGCCCGGGTTGCCGCCCCGGAGAAGCCAGCCTATCCCCGGTCGCGTCCCAGCACGCCGCGCAGCGTCTCCTGCAGGTCGGCCGGAATGACGACCGTCTTGGCGTTCTGGGAGTCGCCGAGTTTCGCCATTGCCGCGATGTACTTCTCGCCCAGCATGTAGCGCATCGGCGCTTCCGCCGTGCCGATGGCGACGGTGACGCGCCGGATCGCCTCGGCGCTCGCCTCGGCCAGCGTCACCTGCGCCTCGGCGTCGCGGCGCGCCGCCTCCAGCCGCGCCTCGGCCTGCAGGATGGTGGACTGCTTGGTGCCCTCGGCCTTGGTCACCATCGCCTTGCGCTCGCGCTCGGCGGAGGCCTGGGCTTCCATCGCCTTCTGCATCGACTCCGAGGGCTTGATGTCCTGGATCTCCACCGACTTCACCGTGAGTCCCCAGTCGATCGCCTCGTCGGCGATGCTCTCGCGCAGCCGCGCCTTGATCTTGTCGCGGTTGGAGAGCGCCTCGTCGAGGCTCATCTCGCCGATGATGGAGCGCAAGGTCGTCATGATCATGTTGCGGATCGCCTCGGCGAAATCGGTAACGCCGTAGACGGCCTTGATCGGGTCGGTGACCTTGATGAAGGCGATGGCGTTGGTGAGGATCACCGCGTTGTCCTTGGTGATGACCTCCTGCTCCTGGACGTCGAGGATGATGTCCTTGGTCACCAGCTTGTAGGCGGTCTGGTCGAGGTAGGGGATGATGATGTTGAGGCCGGGATGGAGCGTGCCGTGGTACTTGCCCAGGCGCTCGACGATCCACTCCTCGCCCTGCGGCACGATGCGCACGCCCTTCAGCAGCGTCACGACGGCGAAGGCCAGCAGCGCGACAACAAAGACGAATCCTGCTTCCATGGCTATCTCCTTAGGCTTTACCGACTTTCAGCATGCTGCCCTCGACGGCCAGCACCTTGACCCGTTCGCCGGCTGCGATCGCCTCGTCGGCGATGCAGGGCCAGGCGTCGCTGCCCAGCAGCGGCTTCTGGAAGCGCACCTCGCCCTTCTCGAAGGGGGCGACGGCACGCGCGAGCAGGCCGATCTCGCCGACCACGTCGGCGTCCGCCATGCCGATGCGCGTCTTGTGCTGCCCCGGCTTGAAGATGCGGAACCACAGGGCGACCAGGACCAGCGAACTGACGAGCCACAGCGACAACTGCGCGGTAAGCTCGATCGTCGGCGCGACAGCAACGACGAGCGCCACCAGGAGGGCGCCGAGTCCGAACCAAATCAGGACGAACGCCGGTACCGCGAGTTCCACCAGCATCAGGATGATGCCGGCCACTGCCCATTGCCACCACTCCACTTGCATGCCGATCCTCCGGACGGGATATGCGGCTAGTCTAGACCAAACGCTGGCGCTGAGCCTCGAACAGGCAGACCGCGGCGGCGGCGGCGACGTTCAGCGATTCGCTGCCCGAGGCCATGGGGATGCTCGCCCTGGCCTTCGCGGCAGCGGCAAGCTCGTCGGAAACGCCCGCGCCTTCGTTGCCGAGAATCCAGGCGACCGGCCCGCGCAGATCCAGTTGGTAGATCGAGGTCCCGCCGCCCACCACGGTGGCGACGCTGAGCCCCGGGTAGTCGCGCACGATGGCGGCCAGGTCCGCATGCTCGCGGATCGACAGGCCGAAGTGGGCACCCTGGGCGGCGCGCAGCACGCGCAGGGTCCAGGCGCCGGCGCAGCC
>DASVZD010000002.1:0-17084 GCA_036391815.1 Rhodocyclaceae bacterium | reverse complement strand
GGCGTTGTCCGCCGGGAGCGCCATTGCGCTGTCCCGCCGCGGCGCCGCGCGGCGCCTGGCGCGCGCCGCGGGGCTTCTGGATCGGCTCGGGCTTGATGCGCGGATCGGGCTCGAAGCCGGCCACCTGGCGCTTTTCGATGTCCTTCTTCAGCAGCCGCTCGATGTCGCGCAGCAGCTTGTGCTCGTCGACGCACACCAGCGAGATCGCCTCGCCCGAGCTGCCGGCGCGGCCGGTGCGGCCGATGCGATGGACATAGTCCTCCGGCACGTTGGGCAGCTCGTAGTTGACGACATGCGGCAGCTCGTCGATGTCGATGCCGCGCGCGGCGATGTCGGTCGCCACCAGCACGTTGACCTTGAGCTTCTTGAAGTCGTCGAGCGCGCGCTGGCGCGCGCCCTGGCTCTTGTTGCCATGCAGCGCGGCCGAGCGGATGCCCGAGCGGCCCAGCTTGTCGGCCAGCGCATCGGCGCCGTGCTTGGTGCGCGTGAACACCAGCACCTGGTGCCAGCCATGCTCGTCGAGCAGGTGCACCAGCAGGTCCTTCTTGCGCTCGCGGTCTACGTGGTAGACGGATTGCGCGACCGCCTCGGCGGCCGCGTTGCGGCGCGCCACTTCGACGCTGGCGGGGTTCTTCAGCAGGCCGGTGGCCAGCGTGCGGATCTCGTCGGAGAAGGTCGCGGAGAACAGCAGGCTCTGCTTCTGCTTGGGCAGCAGGGCGATGATCTTGCGCATGTCGTGGATGAAGCCCATGTCGAGCATGCGGTCGGCTTCGTCGAGCACCAGGATCTCGATGCCGGAAAGGTCGAGCACGCGCTGCGAGACGTGGTCGAGCAGGCGGCCCGGCGTGGCGACGACGATGTCGACGCCGGCGCGCAGCGCCTTGATCTGCGGCGTCATGCCGACGCCGCCGAAGATGGCGGTCGACTTGAGGTTGAGATGGCGGCCGTAGGCCTTCACGCTGTCGTGCACCTGCACGGCCAGTTCGCGCGTCGGCACCAGGACCAGCGCGCGCGGCTTGAAGCGCTTGAGCGACAGGCCGGTGTCGCGCGAGGAAAGCAGCTGCAGGATCGGCAGCGTGAAGCCGGCCGTCTTGCCGGTGCCGGTCTGGGCGGCGGCCATCAGGTCGCGGCCTTCGAGCACCAGCGGGATCGCCTGCGCCTGGATCGGCGTCGGCGTGTCGTAGCCTTGTTCGGAAATGGAACGCAGGATTTCGGCGCGCAGGCCGAGGTCGGTAAAGTGCACGGAATAACTCCTCGATTCGGCCCACCGTGCCGGGCACGGACCAGTCGAGGCAGAAACGGCTTGGGGGAAGAAACGCGGGAAGGGAATCTATCGCGAACGCGCGGCAATGACTGATAACTAGCCAGCGCGGCGCGCAGTGTAACACAGAGCCGGGCCGCGGCGCCGTCAATGCATGATGTGCCCGCGATACCAGCAGGCGAACTCCTCGGCGGGCAGCGGTCGGCTGAAGAAGAAGCCCTGCGCCTGGTCGCAGCCGACGCCGCGCAGGTAGCCCAGCGTTTCCGCCGTCTCGATGCCCTCGCCGACGATCTCCAGGTTGAGCGCGCGCCCCAGCGCCACCACGGCGCGGGCGATCGCCCGGCTGCGCGGGTCGTCGGCGATGTGGCGGATGAAGGACTGGTCGACCTTGAGCTTGTCGATCGGCAGCCGGCTCAGGCTGCCGAGGTTCGAGTAGCCGGTCCCGAAGTCGTCGAGCGCGATCTTCATGCCGTAGCCCTTGAGCTGCTCGAGGATCTGCACCGCCTCGTCGACGTTCTCCATGATTGCGCTCTCGGTCACCTCGATCTGCAGCCCCGCCGGCTCCACGCCGAAGTCGGCGACGATCTTGCCGAGGCGTTCCGCGAAGGCCTTCTGCCGGAACTGCAGCGGCGACACGTTGATGGCGATCACGATGTCCAGCCCCTCCTTGAGCCAGGCGGCATGCTGGCGGCACGCCTCGGTGGCGACCCATTCGCCCAGCCTGCCGATGAGGCCGGCGGCCTCGGCGATCGGGATGAAGTTCTGCGGCCCCGGCCCGATGCCGCCCTCGCAATCGGCCATGCGCACCAGCGCCTCGGCGCCGACCAGGTGCCCGCTGCGCACGTCCATCACCGGCTGGTAGTGAAGCCGCAGCCCCTCGTGCCTGAGCGCCTCCTTGAGGCGCGACTCCAGCGTCAGCGCCTCGTCGGCCTGGCGGTCGAGCTCGGGCGTGTAGAACTGGTAGCTCGCCCGCCCCGATTGCTTGACGCGGTACATCGCCAGGTCGGCGGCGTGCAGCAGCGCGCTGACGTGGTCGGCGTGCTCGGGGAAGTAGGCGATGCCGACGGATGGCGAGATGGACAGTTCCAGCGAGCCGATATGGAAGGGACGCGAGATGCTGGCGATGACGTGCTGCGCCACCACCGCGGCGCGATGCTGGACGTTGTCGAGGTGCGGCAGGATGATGACGAACTCGTCGCCGCCGAGGCGGCCCACCAGGTCTTCCTGGCGCGTGCATTGCTGGAGCCGCCGGGCCACTTCCTGCAGCACGCGGTCGCCGGTGTCGTGCCCGTAGAGGTCGTTGATCGGCTTGAAGCGGTCGAGGTCGATGAACAGCAGGGCGCCGCGGCCATGGCTGCGGCGCGCGGCGGCGATCAGGTGGCTGCCGTACTCGAAGGTCAGCGCGCGGTTGGGCAGGCCGGTGAGCGGATCGTGCAGGGCGGCGTCGCGCACGCGCTGCTGCATCTCCTTGCGCTCGGTGACGTCGGTATGCGTGCCCACCAGGCGCTGGGCGCGGCCGTCGGCGCCGCGTTCGGCCGCCATGCCCTGCGACAGGATCCAGCGCCAGTTGCCGTCCTTGGCGCGCAGCCGCAGTTCCGCCGAGAACGCCTCCTTGCGGCCCGCGACGACGTCGTCCACCGCGTCGGCCAGGTTCTGGCGGTCCTCGTCGTGGATGCGCCAGATCCATTCCGTGCGCGTCGGCAGTTCCTCGGGACCGAAGCCGAGCATGCCGAACACGTCGTTGTCGGTCGCCGTGATGCGCTCCGTGGCGACGTCCATCTCCCATGCCGCCGAGCCGCCCGCCTTCAGCGCCAGCATCAGCGTCGAACGGCTCTTCTGCAGCTCGCGCTCGATGCGCTTCGCCGCCGTCACGTCGCGGAACACGACGGCGAAGCGTCCGGCCGAGGGGCGGTAGGCGCGCAGGTCATAGTAGCGCTGCGTCGCCGCGTTGTAGTCCTGCACGTGCACCGAGCCGCCGCGCACGATCACCTCGTGGTAGGCGTCCAGCCAGTATTGCTCGATCGTCGGCACCACCTCGTGGACCGGCCGGTTGAGCACCTCGCGCGACAGCCCCGTTTCGCTGAAGAACGCCTCGTTGGCCTCCAGGATGCGCTGGTCAACCGGCTTGCCGCGCGCATCGTAGATCAGCTCGCCGATGGCGAAACCTTCCGCCATGCGGTCGAACAGGCTGCGATAGCGCTCCTCGCTCTTGCGCAAGGCGTCGGTGCGCTGCCGCAGCAGTTCGCCGGCGCGGCCCAGCGCGCGCGTGAGTTCGGCCGCTTCCCGCACGTCGGTGCGCGGCAGCGCGATCCTGCCGCCCGAGCCGAGCGCGACGGCCGGCGCGATGAGCGCCTGGAACGAGTGTCCGATGCGCCCCGCGACGAACCAGGCGAAGCCGATGCCGGCGGCGAACAGCGAGACGATGCCGAGCAGCAGCGCGAACAGCGTCTGCCAGAGCGACGACGCCAGGGCCGCCAGCGGGATGCCGATGGCGACGCGCCAGCCGGTGAGGGGCGAGCGGCTGAAGACCGAGAAGATCGGCCTGCCCTCCGGCGATACGGTTTCCACGGTTCCCTCGGGCGACTCGACCATGGCCTTCAGGAAATCGGGCTGGGTCTTCCTGCCCAGCATCTGCTCGCCGGCCAGCGTGCGGGCGACGAAGGCGCCGTTGCCGTCGAAGATCGCCGCGACCCAGTCCGCGGGCAGGCGCTGGGCGCGCAGCATCTCGCTGAACGTCTGCGGCACGATGCCGATGTTGAGGCAGTAGGCGACCTTGCCGTTCAGGAACACGGGCACAGCCACGGCCACGATGGACCGGCGCAGCGCGCGGCTGGTGTAGAGGTTGGAGACGGCCGGCTGTCCGGTGGCGAACACCTGTGCCACCATTCCCGGATTGTCGTAACGCGGCAGCTGGGTGCCGTACGCACGGGTCGTATTGACGATCTCCCGGCCCTCGGCGTCGGTCAGGATGATGTCCGCCCCGAGCCCCGATTGGACGAGGGCTTCCTTGGCGCGCCGGTCGAACGTCGCGAAGTCGCCGCGCTCGAGCGCGTCGGCGGTCGCCAGCCCCTGGCCGACGCCCTGGATTCGCAGGATCTGGTTGTCCACGGCCTGCGCCAGCGCACGCGCCGTTTGGAGGGTGTCCTTGGCCTGCTGCGCGCGGCCCTCCCGGTACTCGCGGGCGAACAGGACCACGGCGCCGAAGATGCCGGGAAGCAGGCAGGCAAGCACCAGCCAGATCAGGAAAGTGCGCACCGATCGCTGTCGGCTGCCCGCCGCCGGCCGCGATGGCGGATCGGCGGCTGCTTCGCTGGTGTCGGTCATGAAGGAAGAGGAGCGCGTGGAATACCCTCCTCTGACCGGTTATTCCCCCGCGAAATTCCGAACCGTTGGCGAGGCGCGTTGACGCCTCCGCGGCGGAAGCCCTAGCCGAGGCCCGCCTTGAGGTCGGCCTCGATGTCGTCGACCGATTCGAGCCCGACCGCGATGCGCAGCAGGCCTTCCGAGATTCCGGCCGCGGCGCGCGCTTCGGCCGAGATGCGGCCGTGCGTGGTGCTGGCCGGATGGGTGATGGTGGTCTTCACGTCGCCTAGGTTGGCGGTGATCGACAGCAGTTGGCAGTTGTCGACGACGCGCCATGCCTCGTCGCGGCCGCCCTTCACCTCGAACGAGACGATGGCGCCGCCGGCCTTTTGCTGGCGCATCGCCAGCGCGTGCTGGGGATGCGACGGCAGGCCCGGATAGAAGACGCGGGCGACATTCGGGTGCGCTTCGAGGCGCTTGGCCAGTTCCAGTGCACTCGCCGACTGCGCCTCCATGCGGATCTTCAGCGTCTCCAGGCCCTTGAGGATCACCCAGGCGTTGAAGGGTGACAGCGTGGGCCCTGCGGTGCGCAGGAACTTGAAGACTTCCTCCGTCAGCTTCTTCGGGCCGCAGACGGCGCCGCCCAGCACGCGGCCCTGGCCATCGAGGTGCTTGGTGGCCGAGTGGATGACGAGGTCGGCGCCGAGCTCGAGCGGACGCTGGAGGATCGGCGTGCAGAAGCAGTTGTCGACCGCGAGCAGCGCGCCGCCCTGGTGCGCGGCATCCGCGACGGCGGCGATATCGACCACTTCGGTGAGCGGATTGGACGGCGTCTCGACGAACACCAGCCGGGTGTTCGGCTTCAGCGCGGCGCGATAGGCGTCGACCTTGGTCGCCTCGACGAAGCTGGTCTCGACGCCGAAGCGCGTGAAGATGTTGCCGAACAACTGCTGGGTGGCGCCGAAGATGCTGCGCGAGGCGACGATATGGTCGCCGGCCTTGAGCAGCGCCATGACGGTCGCCATGATCGCCGACATGCCGCTGGCCGTGGCGATGCAGCCTTCCGCGCCTTCGAGGGCCGCGAGGCGCTCCTGCAGCATGGTCACGGTTGGATTGGAGAAGCGCGCGTAGACGTTGCCCTCCTCTTCGCCGGCGAAGCGCGCCGCTGCCTGGGCGGCGCTCTTGAACACGAAGCTGGAGGTCAGGTAGAGCGCTTCGGCGTGCTCGCCGAACTGGCTGCGCTCCTGTCCGGCGCGGACGGCGAGCGTGTCGAGGTCGTAGGACTTGCTCGCCATGGCCGCTCTTACGCGACCAGCTGCAGGTCGAGCTGGCCGCCGTCGTCGTCGGACGATGCCTTGGCGGCGCGGCCGCGCGCGCGCTCGATCGACTCGAGGTAGGCCGGGGTGACGTCGCCGGTCACGTAGTGGCCGTCGAAGCACGAAGTCTCGAACACGGTGACGCTGGGATTGACGGCGCGCAAGGCCGCGCGCAGCGCTTCCAGGTCCTGGTAGATGAGCGCGTCGGCGCCGATCTCGCGGCGGATCTCGTCGTCGCTGCGGAAGGCGGCGATCAGCTCGCTGCGCGTCGGCATGTCGATGCCGTAGACGTTGGCGAAGCGCACCGGCGGGCTGGCCGAGGCGAAATAGACCTTCTTGGCGCCGGCTTCGCGCGCCATGGTGATGATCTCGCGGCTGGTGGTGCCGCGCACGATGGAATCGTCGACCAGCAGCACGTTCTTGCCGCGGAATTCCAGCGCGATGGTATTGAGCTTCTGGCGCACCGACTTCTTGCGCGTGCCCTGGCCGGGCATGATGAAGGTGCGGCCGATGTAGCGGTTCTTGACGAAGCCCTCGCGATACGGCTTGTCGAGGCGCAGCGCCAGTTCCATCGCCGCCGGGCGGCTGGAATCGGGGATCGGGATGATGGCGTCGATCTCGAGGTGCGGCAGCGTGCGGTGGATTTTGTCGGCGAGGAACTCGCCCATCTTGCAGCGCGCCTCGTACACGGAAATGCCGTCGATCAGCGAGTCGGGGCGCGCCAGGTAGACGTACTCGAACATGCACGGCGCCTGCATCGTGCGTTCGGCACACTGGCGGCTCTGGAAGCGGCCATGCACGTCGATGAGGATGGCCTCGCCCGGTTCGACGTCGCGCAGCATCTTGAAGCCCAGCGTGTCGATGGCAACGCTCTCGGAGGCGACCAGGTACTCGGTGCCCAGCGGCGTCTCGTTGCGGCCGATCACCAGCGGACGGATGCCGTAGGGATCGCGGAACGCGACCAACCCGTAGCCGGCGATCATGGCGACGACCGCATAGGCCCCGCGCACGCGGCGATGCACGCCGGCGATCGCCTTGAAAATGGTCTCGGGGTCGACCTGGTAGCGGTTCTGCGAGGCGGCCTGCAGCTCGTGCGCGAAGACGTTGAGCAGCACCTCCGAGTCGGAGTTGGTGTTCATGTGCCGCAGGTCCTGCAGGAACATGTCGTGCCGCAGTTCCTCGGAGTTCGTCAGGTTGCCGTTGTGCGCCAGCATCAGGCCGAACGGCGAATTGACGTAGAACGGCTGCGCCTCGGCGGCGTTGTAGGCCGAGCCCGCCGTCGGGTAGCGGCAGTGGCCGATGCCCCAGTTGCCGAGGAGCTCGCGCATGTTGCGCGTGCGGAACACGTCGCGCACCAGGCCCGGCCCCTTGTGCATGTGGAAGCGCCCGCCCTCGGCCGTGGCGATGCCCGCCGCGTCCTGGCCGCGATGCTGCAGGACCTGGAGGCCGTCGTAGAGCAGTTGGTTGACCGGCGTGGTCGCTACCACGCCCAATATGCCGCACATAGTTTCAGTCTACCCGCTATCGATACCGAATCCGTTTTGCCACGTCGGGCGGCAGCCACGGCTTCGCCGCGATCACCGCCGTTTCCAGCGGCGGCGCGAACACCGCATCGCGCCACCAAGCTTCCTTCGGCAGGCCCGTCATGCCGCCCACCAGCACCGCCACGAAACCGATCGCCAGCCCGCGCGCCACGCCGAACACCGCGCCCAGCAGGCGGTCCACCAATCCCAGCCCCACCGCCCGCAGCATCAGCGAAACGACGAAGCGGCCCAGCGCAAACACCAGCAGCACCGCGAGGAACACGGCCGCGAATCCCGCGGCCATGCTCATCGCCGGGTCGGCGATCCATCTCGCCAGCAGGCGGCCCGCTTCGGCGCCGAAGTGCTTGGCGGCGAAGAACGCCGCCACCCAGGCCGCCAGCGCCAGCACCTCGCTCACCACGCCGCGCCACAGTCCCAGCAGCATCGACGCGCCCACGACCGCCAGCAGCGCAAAATCAAACGCCGTCATGCGCTGGCCTACTTCTGGGCGACCGGTCCGTCGACGCCGATGACCTTGACCTTGACCTTCGCCTTCTCGGCTGCTTCCTTGCTCGCAAAGGGACCGGCGCGCACGCGCGTCCGCGGTCCCTGCGGCGAGTCGAACTTCTCGGTGTAGGCGGGCACGCCCATGCCCTTCAGCTTGGACATCAGCAGCTTGACGTTGCCGGCTTCCTTGTAGGCGCCGAGCTGGATCACCCATTGCTGGTCGCCGGCATCGCCGGCCAGCGCGCTGGCGGCGCGGGACTCATCGGCCTTCTTCTTGTCCGCCGGCGCCTTGTCGGCGGGCTTGTCGGCCGGCTTCGCAACGGGCTTCTCCGCGGCTTTCTCGGCCGGCTTGGCAGCGGCCTTTTCGGCAGGCTTGTCGGCGGGTTTGGCCGCCGGCTTTTCCGCCTCGGCATGCTTGTCGGCGATCGGCGCCGCAGCCGGCTTCGCAGCCGGCGGCTCCGCCGGCTTGGCGTCGGACTTGGCCTCGGGCTTCGCCTCCTCGGCAGCGGGCGTCTCGATCACCGGCGGCAGCGGCGTGGCGGCCGGCTTGCCGGGCAGGACCTTGGCGGCGATGCCGGTGGGCGCATCCTGGCTGGGAATCCTGACCTGGATGTCCTGGTTGGCGGGACGCGGCTCGTGATCCATCACGATGGGCAGGACGATGGCCGCCAGCAGGGCTAGGGCCGCGGCACCGACGAGGCGCCGCCGGGCGCGCTTCTTCAATGCCAACTGTTCGTCGAGAGACGCGTCGCTTTCTGCCATGGAATCTATGCCTTGCGCCCCAGGAAACGCATTGCGTCGGCTACCGTCAGGAATGAACCGAAGGCCACGATTCTATCATTCTCCCCGGCGTTCTCCTGGGCAAAGGTAATAGCCGCGGCTGGACTAGGGAAACCCCGCAGCGGCCCGGAGATTCCCTCGGCTGCAAGGATCGCGGCCAGGTCGTCGGCCGTGGCGGCGCGCGGCCCTTCCAGCGTGCAGGGCAGCCAGCGGTCGATGCGATGGCGGACGGCGCGCACGACCCCGGCGATGTCCTTGTCGCGCAGCATGCCGAACACCGCCCAGGTGGTCGCGTGAAATCCCATGCCCCCGAGGTTGTCGGCCAGCACGCCGGCGGCCTGGGGATTGTGGGCGACGTCGAGCACGACGGTCGGTCTCCCAGGCAATACCTGGAAACGGCCGGCAACCTCCACTTCCAGCAACCCGCGGCGGACGTCCTGCATCGCCACCGGCAGCCTGTCGTGAAGCGCGTCGAGCGCCGCCAGCACGCAGCAGGCGTTGATGACCTGGGTGCCGCCGCGCAGGGCCGGATAGGCGAGCCCGCTCTTCCTGCCGGCGCGGTCCCAGAACTGCCACTGGCCGGCATCCCGGTTGGCGCCGAAGTCGCGGCCGAACACCTGCAGGTCGGCGCCGACCGCCTGCGCCTGCTCGACCAGCCGCCGGGGCGGCTGCGCGTCGCCGCAGACGGCGGGACGTCCGGTGCGGAAGATTCCGGCCTTCTCGAAGCCGATGTCCTCGCGCGTCGGCCCCAGATAATCCATGTGGTCGAGGTCGACCGTGGTGACGATCGAGCAGTCCGGCTCGTAGGCGTTGGTGGCGTCGAGCCGTCCGCCGAGGCCGACCTCGAGGATGATCGCGTCGGGCGAGTGGGCGGAGAAGACTTCCCAGGCGGCCAGGGTGCCATATTCGAAATAGGTCAGCGGGGTGTCGCCCGTCTTCTTCCTTGCGGCCTCGACCTTCTCGAATCCGGCGCACAGGTCGGCGTCGCTCGCCGGCCGGCCGTCGATCCGCACGCGCTCGTTGTAGCGCAGCAGGTGCGGCGAGGTGTAGAGGCCGACGCGGTAGCCGGCGCGCAGCAGGACGGTCTCCAGCATGGCGCAGGTCGAGCCCTTGCCGTTGGTGCCGCCGACGAGGATGACGGGGCAGGTTTCGCGCTGTCCGAGCGCCTGCTTCACCAGGCGCACGCGGTCCAGCCCGAGTGCGATGGGCTGGACATGCTGGCGCTCGATGTGCGCCAGCCATTCTTCAAGGGTCATTGAACCGCCGGAACGCGTTGCATCAGGGTCAACAGAGCGGCCAGGCGGTCGCGAAGTTCGCGGCGGTCGACGATCATGTCGATGGCGCCCTTCTCGAGCAGGAACTCGGCGCGCTGGAAGCCTTCCGGCAGCGTCTCGCGCACGGTCTGCTCGATGACGCGGGGCCCGGCGAAGCCGATCAGCGCGCCGGGCTCGGCGACCACCACGTCGCCCATGAAGGCGAAGCTGGCGGAAACGCCGCCCATGGTCGGGTCGGTCAGCAGCGTGATGAACGGCAACTGGTTGCGGGAGAGCTGGGTCACGGCGGCCGTCGTCTTCGCCATCTGCATCAGCGAGAACAGGCCTTCCTGCATGCGCGCGCCGCCGCTGGCGGTGATGCAGATGAAGGGCATCTGCTGCTCGATGGCCGACTTGACGCCGCGCACGAAGCGCTCGCCGACGACGGAACCCATCGAGCCGCCCATGAACTCGAATTCGAACGCCGCGACGACCACCTGCACGGTCTTGATCGCCCCCTGCATGACCACCATGGCGTCGGCTTCGCCGGTGTCCTCGTTGGCTGCGGCCAGGCGGTCCGGGTACTTCTTGCTGTCCTTGAACTTGAGGGTGTCGACCGGCAGCACTTCCGAGCCGATCTCGAAGCGGCCTTCCGGATCCAGCAGCAGGTCGAGCCGCGCGCGCGCCCGGATGCGGTGGTGGTGGTTGCACTTCGGGCAGACGTTCTGGTTGTTCTCCAGGTCGGTGCTGTAGAGCACCGCCTCGCAGGCCGGGCACTTGCTCCACAGGCCTTCGGGGATCGACTTCTTCGCGCCTTCGGTGCGCTTGATCTTCGGGGGCAGCAGTTTCTGCAACCAGCTCATGATGCCTCCTGCTGAGCCGCCTCGAAGGAGGCAACGCCCCCTGTGGGGGCAGCGAACGTAGTAAGCGTGGGGGCCATTACTTGCCTCCTTTGTCCATGGCTTCGCGGATGCCGCGCACGAACGCGGCGACGCGTGCCGCCGCCTGATCGCGCGGCGAATTCTCGATTTCTTCGATGATGCGGCTGCCGATCACTACCGCGTCGGCGACCGTCGCGATGCGCGCGGCGGCGGCGCCGTCGCGGATGCCGAAGCCGACGCCCACCGGCATGCGAACCTTCTCGCGGATCGCCGGGATGCGTTGAGTTACGGCATCGAGGTCAAGCGCGGCGGAGCCGGTGACGCCCTTCAGCGAAACATAGTAGATGTAGCCGCTGCCGATCTCGGCGACCTCCGCGAAGCGCGCCTCGCTGGAGGTCGGCGCCAGCAGGAAGATCGGATCGAGGCCGCCGGACTTCATCTGCCGCGCGAACTCGCGGCATTCCTCCGGCGGATAGTCGACCACCAGCACGCCGTCGACGCCGGCGGCGGCGGCATCGGCGACGAAGGCGTCGGCGCCGTAGGCCTCGATCGGATTGGCGTAGCCCATCAGCACCACGGGCGTGGCGGCATCCCGCTTGCGGAATTCCTTCACCATGCCCAGCACGATGCGCAGCGAGACGCCGTAGGCGAGCGCGCGCTCGGAGGCGCGCTGGATGGTCGGGCCGTCGGCCATCGGATCGGAGAACGGCACGCCCAATTCGATGACGTCCGCGCCGCCTTCGACCAGCGCGTGCATCAGCGCGACCGTGAGGCCGGGCTCGGGATCGCCCGCGGTGATGAAGGGGATCAGCGCGCGGCGCTTGGCGGCGTCGAGCCGCTGGAAAGTGGCGGGAATGCGCGACGTCACAGCTGGATCCCCGCTTTCTCGGCGACCGTGTGCATGTCCTTGTCGCCGCGGCCGGAGAGGTTGACCAGCAGGACCTTGTCCTTCGGCAGCGTCGGCGCCAGCTTGGCCGCGTAGGCGACGGCATGGCTCGATTCGAGCGCCGGAATGATGCCTTCGATGTGGCAGAGATCGGAGAAAGCTTTGAGGGCTTCGTCGTCGGTGATGGTCACGTACTCGGCGCGGCCGGAATCGTGCAGCCACGCATGCTCGGGGCCGACGCCCGGATAGTCGAGGCCGGCCGAGACCGAGTGCGTCTCGATGATCTGGCCGTTCTTGTCCTGCAGCAGGTAGGTGCGGTTGCCGTGCAGCACGCCCGGCGTGCCGGCCGTGATCGACGCCGCGTGCTTGCCGGTGTCGATGCCGCTGCCGGCGGCTTCGACGCCGATCAGGCGCACGCCCTTCACGGGGATGTATTCGTAGAAGATGCCCATGGCGTTCGAGCCGCCGCCGACGCAGGCGATCACCGCATCGGGCTGGCGACCGGCCAGCTCGGGCATCTGCTGCTTGCACTCGGCGCCGATCACCGACTGGAAGTCGCGCACCATCATCGGATACGGATGCGGACCGGCGACCGTGCCGATGATGTAGAAGGTGTTCGAAATATTCGTGACCCAGTCGCGCATCGCTTCGTTGAGCGCGTCCTTGAGCGTCTTCGAGCCCGACTCGACCGGCACCACTTTCGCGCCGAGCAGCTTCATGCGATAGACGTTGGCGGCCTGGCGGCGGATGTCCTCGGCGCCCATGTACACGACGCACTCCATGCCGTAGCGCGCCGCCACGGTGGCGGTCGCGACGCCGTGCATGCCGGCGCCCGTCTCGGCGATCACGCGCGGCTTGCCCATGCGGCGTGCCAGCAGCGCCTGGCCGATGCAGTTGTTCACCTTGTGCGCGCCGGTGTGATTGAGGTCTTCGCGCTTGAGGTAGATCTGTGCGCCGCCGAGTTGCTCTGACCAGCGCTTGGCGTGGTAGATCGGGCTCGGGCGGCCGACGTAGTGCTTGAGGTCGTATTCGAGTTCGGCGCGGAAGGCCGGATCGGCCTTGGCTGCCTCGTAGGCGAGGCGCAATTCCTCCAGCGCGGGAATCAGGGTTTCGGCAACGAAAATGCCGCCGAACTTGCCGAAATGGCCATGCGCGTCCGGCAGGTTGTAGGCGTTGTCAGGAGTCTGCATCTCTTACGGCTGCCACGAAGGCGTTGATTTTCTCGGCGTCCTTGATGCCCTTGGCGGCTTCCACGCCGCTGCTGACATCGACGCCCCAAGGGCGCAACTGGCGGATCGCGCTGCCGACGTTCGCGGCAGTCAGGCCGCCGGCGACCACCACCGGCAGCGGCAAGCCCTTCGGCACCAGGGACCAGTCGAACATCTGCCCGGCGCCACCATAGCTTTCGACATACGCATCCAGCAGCAAACCCCGGGCGGACGGGTAAGACCGCGCGAATTCTACCAGATCGATCCCCGGCCTCATCCGCGCCACCTTGACGTAGGGCCGGCCGAAGCTTTCGCAGAATTCCGGCGTTTCGTCGCCCTGGTACTGGACGAGGTCGAGGGGCACCGCCGCCAGCGTGTCGGCGAGCACCTGCGGGTCCGGATTGACGAACAGGCCGACGCGCGTGACGAAGGGCGGCACCCGGCGCACCAGCGCCGCGGCGCGCTCGATATCCAGATGACGCGCGCTCTGCGGATAGAAGACGAAGCCGAGCGCATCGGCGCCGGCCGCCACGGCGGCCTGCAAGTCCTGTTCGCGGGTGATGCCGCAGATTTTGATGCGGGTTCGGCTCATGGCATGACGGGCAGGATGGAGTTGCCGGCAATGATAAGGCCCGCGTCCGGCAGCTGCCAGGCGGGGTCGTACTCGGCGCCGGCGAAATAGAGGCCGTCGGGCGCGAAGGTAGGTGCCGCGCGCGTGCGGTCGCGGCATTCGAGCAGTTCGCCGATCCACTCGGGCGGATGCTTGCCCTTGCCCACGTAGACGAGGCTGCCGACGATGTTGCGGATCATGTGGTGCAGGAAGGCGTTGGCGTGGAAGTCGAACACCAGGCAATCGCCCTGCGCGTCGATGTCGGCGCGGTAGAGGTGCTTGACCGGCGACTTCGCCTGGCACTCCGCCGCGCGGAAGGCGGAGAAGTCGTGCTCGCCGAGCAGCCGGGCGGCGCCGGCGCGCATCGCCGCGACGTCGAGCGGATGGTGGAACCAGCCGACCTTGCCGGCAAGCAGCGCCGGACGCACCGCGCGGTTCAGCAGCAGGTAGCGGTAGCTGCGCGAGCGCGCCAGGAAGCGCGCGTGGAAATCGGGGCCGACCTCCCGTGCCCAGCGCACCGCGACCTGCGGCGGCAGGTGGGCATTGACGCCGCGCACCCAGGCGGTCTCGGGCCGCACCACGCCGCAATCGAAGTGCGCCACCTGGCAGAGGGCATGCACGCCGGCGTCGGTACGCCCCGCGCACACCACGCGCAAGGGTTCGCCGGCGACGGCGGCGAGCGCCTTCTCGAGCGCATCCTGCACGGTGTTGCCGTGCGCCTGCGACTGCCAGCCGGCGAAGCGCGAGCCGTCGTATTCGATGCCGAGCGCCAGCCTCACCATGCCAGCACCGCCAATGCGCACAGGACTGCAGCCACCGCGATGCGATCCCGCCAGCGGGCCCGGCGGACGTCGAGCGGAAGGCTCGCCGGGCCGCTGTCGTCCGCCTCGTCGATCCAGTGCTTCCAGTTGCCGCTCCTGTCGTGCTCGACGAACTCGACGACCAGCATCAGGCGCACGACGATGCGCTCGCGCAGCCCGGTCCAGCGCGACAGCGGCGCCAGCAGCCAGTAGAGCCCGCCGACGAAGCCCTGCGTGCCGAGGCGCTCGTGCAGCAGCGCCAGGCTGGTCAGCAGCAGCAGCAGGCGCGCCACGTGTTCGCCTGCCAATGCGAGCCCGTCCTGGGTCAGGCCCAGGCGGCCGAGCGGACCCGGCACCAGCAGGCCCGGCGTGGCGAAGGCGAACAGCACGGCGATCGAGAGCAGCAGCCAGCGCGTGCGCCGCAGCAGCATGCGGGTTCGCTGGCGCGCGAACGCCAGCGCGAGCAGCATCACCGGCGCCAGCAGCCAGCCGAGGACGCCGAGCGGCAGGTAGGCCAGGGCGAACGCAAACGCCGCCCAGGCGAGCAGCAGGGTGGCGGGATGGAACATGCGGGAGGGAGGCCGCGGCGCCGTTCAGCGGCGCCGCGGTTCTGCACGATCAGCCGAGGGCCGCCAGCTTCTGGCGGGCAGCTTCCTGCTGCGCGGCGCTGCCTTCGTTGAGGACTTCGTTGAGCAGTTCGCGCGCGCCTTCCTTGTCGCCCATTTCCTCGTACGCCTGGGCGAGTTCGAGCTTGGTGGTGACGTCCGGATCGTCGACGATCGCCGTCGTCTCCGGCATGGCTGGCGCGGCAGGCGCTGGGGCGGCTGCCGGCTCGTCGAGATCGAGGTCGATGCCGGACAGGTCGAGCGCCGGCATCTCGGGCTCGATGGCTTCTTCCGCCTTCGGGGTCTCCGGTTCGGCCGCCAGCGGAATGTCGAGCGCCGGCATGGCAAGTTCGGCGGCCGGCGCCTCGGGCGTCGGCGCGGGAATTTCGCTCAGGTCGAAATCGAAATCCAGTCCGCTTCCGGACTCTGCCGGAGCGGCTTCCGCCGCCGGAGCCGCCGGCGCCGGCGTATCGAGTTCGAAATCGAGCCCGGGGGCGGCTTCCTCCGCGGGTGCGGCGGCCGGCGTTTCGGCGGCCGGCGAAGCCATGCCGAGATCGAAGTCCAGGCTCGAACTCTCGGCAGCGGGCGCCTCGGCAGCCGGCGCGGCGGCCGTCTCGGCCGGCGCGGCCGGGCTGAGGTCAAGGTCGAAATCGAGCGCGGCAGGCGCCTCCTCGGCCGGGGCTGCCGCCGGCTGCGGCGCAGCCGCTTCCGGCGCCGCGTGCTGCAAGGCCGCCGACGACGTGACGATGGTCGACGTCATGTCGAGCGCCTCCGGCTCCGCGGCTGGCGCGGCGGGAGCGACAGCGGTGCCGCCGTAGAGCGGATTGGCCGGGTCGATGGAACGGCCGAGCAGCTGCGCGCGTTCCCAGTCCGTCCCCTTGCCCCCCGTCAGGCCGTACAGTTCGCGGGCGACGGATTCGAACGACGAGGTGTCCTTGCGCGCCGCGTAGATCTCGAGCAGCTTGGCGTGGATCGCCGTGCGCGTGGGATCGGTCTTCAGGGCCTCGAGGAGAATCTCCTCGGCCTGGGTGTCGCGCCCGTAGGCGATATAGACGTCCGCCTCGGCGACCGGATCGACGCCCTCGTCACCCGAGGTATCCGGCTGCTGGCTGAAATCGGTGGGCGGCGCGGCGCCGGTATCGACCGTCTGGCCGCCGGAGGTGCCGAAGACCGAACTGGTTTCCGGGGCTCCGGTGTCGACGGCTTCCGCCGCCGCGGCGCGCTTCCTGCGCCAGGCGTTGTAGCCGAGATAGCCGAGCAGCAGCGCGACGATGCCGGCGCCGCCGAACACGATCTCCGGATGCTCCTCCATGAAGCTCGGCGGCGGCGGAGGCGGCTCGGCGGGCTTGGGAGGCGGCTTGGGTGCGGCCTTCGGGGGCGGCTTCGGCGCCTCGGCGGGCTTGGGCGCCTCCGCGGGCTCGGCCGGCTTGCCGGGGACGGCGAGCGTCGGGGCCGGAGCAGGTTTTGCGGGCTCGGCGGCCTTGGGCGCCTCGGCCGGCTTGGCAGCCGGCGCGCCCTTCATCTCCGCCAGCTTCTTCATGTCGGCGAGGTTCTTCTCCAGCGCGGCGATGCGCTCGTTCGCCTCCTTGAGCGCCTTGTCGCGCGCGATCTGGTCTTCCTGCGCGGCACCGCCGCGCGCGCCGGGCTTCCCGTCCTTGCCCGTCTCGGTGCGCGAGACTTCGAGCTTGTCCTTGCCGGCCGCAGCCGGCGGCGCCTTTTCCTCGACCTTCGGCGTGATCTTGCCGGAGGCGGCCTGCTTGGGCGCCTCCTCCTTGGCCGGCGCGGCGGCCGCGGCGGCCGCCAGTTTCTTGCGGTAGGCGTTGAAGTCGGCAGCCTGCGCGATCACCATCTTGCGGGCTTCGGCCGGCTCGACCGCGGCCACCGTGTCGCTGCTGGGTATCTTGAGGATCTTGCCGGCGCGCAGGCGGTTCATGTTGCCGCCGTCGAAGACCTCCTTGTTGTTGAGGAACAAGGCGGCCAGCATCTGGTCGAGATTGACGCCGGCCGGCTTGACGTCGTTGGCGATCTTCGCCAGCGTATCGCCCTTGACGACCTGGCGCGTGGTGCCGACCGCCGCCATCGCCGCCTGGGCGCGCGTGGCAGACGGCGCGCGCGGCTGGGCCGGCGCGGCGGGTGGCGCTTCGGCGGCCG
>DASVZD010000001.1:0-4354 GCA_036391815.1 Rhodocyclaceae bacterium | reverse complement strand
GACAAGGACGACGTCAAGGACGGCATCATGGCCTACAAGATCGCGGCGCATGCCGCCGACCTCGCCAAGGGCCACCCGGGGGCCCAGGCGCGCGACAACGCGCTCTCCAAGGCGCGCTTCGAGTTCCGCTGGGAGGACCAGTTCGACCTCGGCCTCGATCCCGACAAGGCGCGCGAGTTCCACGACGAGACGCTGCCGCAGCAGGGTGCCAAGCTCGCCCACTTCTGCTCGATGTGCGGCCCCAACTTCTGCTCGATGAAGATCACGCAGGACGTGCGCGACTATGCGGCGAGCCACGGCGTGTCGGAGAGCGATGCGCTTGCCGAAGGCATGAAGGAGAAGGCCGCCGAGTTCGTCGGCAGCGGGGCGGAGATCTACCGCAAGGCATGACGCGCACGCAGGTGTAACATGGCTGCCTCGTTTCGGGAAACCTGGGGAGGCACCATGAAACGCATCCTTCTTTGCGGCGGCCTCGCGTTCGCCGCGTCCCTCGCTCTCGCGCAACAGCAGAAGCCGCCCAAGGCCGTCTATTGGCTCTCGGCGGAAACGGCCAGCGGCATGCCGATGGGCGGCCGCGGCATGGACATGGCCGCCATGATGATGGGCGGCGGCAGCGGCACCCGCCGCGAGCTGCTGCTGCAGCTCGGCTCGCAGCAGTCGGCCGCCGAACCGGCGGCCAGCCACCGCATCCCGTCCGGCATGAAGATGGGCGAGGCGCTGCCGCTGATCACGCCGGTCAATCCGCCGCCGGAGCGCGAACCGAGGGAAGGCCCGCCCGAGGACTACAAGCCCGAGGGTCGCATGCTGATCTACTGGGGCTGCGGCGAAAAAACCCGCCCGGGCCAGCCGCTGGTGATCGACTTCTCCAAGATGGCGGCGGGCAAGGGCTTCCCACCCGACCTGTTCGCCTTCCGGCTTTCGGCGCAGCGCCCGCCGTCTCCCGCCCGCAGCCGCGGCTACGGCGACTGGCCGAACAAGCAGGATTCCACGCGCGTGCCGGCCGACGCCTCGCTGGTCGGCGATCATCTGGTCGCCGGCAACTACTCGCCCGACATCCGCTTCAGCGTCGATGACGGGCACGACTTCCTGGCGCCCGTCGCGCTCGATGCGTCGACCAAGACCCCCGGGGGCGGCGTCTCCGCGCGCTGGCAGTCGATCCCGCATGCGCTCGGCTACTTCATGACGGTGATCAGCGCGAAGAACGGCGGCAAGGAAATGGTCATGTGGTCTTCCAGCGAGCGCCGCGTGATGGGCGACGCGCTGCTGACCTGGCTGCCCAACGCGGACGTGAACCGCCTGGTGTCCGAAAAAGTCGTCCTGCCGCCGCAGGCCACCGAGTGCGTGGTGCCCGCCGAAGTGGCGGGCGCGGGGGAAGGCGCGATGCTGCGCTTCATCGCATACGGCGATGAGCTCAACCTGGCCTATCCGCCCCGACCAAAGGATCCGAAGGCGACCTGGGAACCGGATTGGGCCGTGAAGCTGCGCCAGAAATCGACGGCGACGTCGATGCTCGGCGTGAAGATGCCGGCCGCCGGAAGCCGCCGGGGTGCCCGCGGTGCCGAAGACGCCGGCGCGGCGCAAGGCGATGCCCCGGCGACGCCCGGCGACGCGGTCATCAAGGAAGGCGCCAAGGCGCTGCGCGGGATTCTCGGCTTCTGAGGCATGGGGGGAGCGGCTTCGACGGACCTAGGGGTTCCCTCATATTGGTGTAAGATTTCCCCGACCAATTGCGGGAGGGGAAACATGAAACCCGGTCCTCTTTCAGTCGTTGCCGTCCTTGCCGGCGTCGCCTGCAGCCAGGTGCTGGCGGAAACCTACAAATGGGTCGACGCCAACGGCCGCACCCATTTCTCCGACGCCCCGCCGGCGGACCGCCCGGCGGCGCCCATCAAGCTGCGCCCGCTGGCGCCTGCCCAGGCCCTGGTGCCCGCGCCGACGCGCGACTGGCGCACCGAGCTGCAGGAGTACAACGTGCGGCACGCGCAGGAGGAGGCGCAGCAGCGCGTGGCCGAACAGAACAGCCGGAACCAGGCGCGCGAATGCGCGATGGCGCGCGGAGAGCTCGACCTGCTGCATCGCGGCCGCGTGTTCCGCTACGACGCCAACGGCGAGCGGCAGTATCTCAACGACAAGGAAATCCCGGCCGCCATCGAGGCCACGCAGGAAAGAGTGGGCCGCTATTGCCAGTGAATTGCCGCCCCGGCTGCGGCGCGTGCTGCATCGCCCCTTCCATCAGCACGCTCGGCAAGCCTGCCGGAGTGCCCTGCGTTCATCTGACCGCCGAATTCCGCTGCGCGATCTTCGGCCGCTCCGAGCGTCCGTCCTGCTGTGCCGGGCTGCAGCCTTCCCGCGAGATGTGCGGCGACTCGCGCGAGGAGGCCCTAGCCTGGCTCGCCGCGCTCGAGTCGGCCACTAGATGAACTGCTCGACCTTGATGCCCCACTTCTCCGGCGTCTCGTGGCCGAGGATCTTGTCGGCGCCGCCGTGTCCTTCCGGCTTGGCCAGGTCCACCTCCTGCGGCGTGATGTACTGCATCTGCCGGCTGTCGTAGAACACCCGCACCAGCGGCCGCAGCAGGCTGATCTCCGATTGCTCGAGCACGACGCCGATGCGTCCCGATTCGAGCATCACCATGGTGCCGACCGGATAGATGCCGGTGGCCCGCATGAACTGGTGCACCAGCCGCGGATCGAAATGGAACTTGCTCCACTCGAAGATCTTGCGCAGCGCCTCGTGCGGCGCCAGCCCCTTGTGATAGACGCGGTCCGAGGTGATGGCGTCATACACGTCGCAGATCGCCGCCATGCGGCCCATCTGGGAAATCCGCTCGCCGGCGAGCCCCTGCGAATAGCCTGAGCCGTCGTAGCGCTCGTGGTGCTCGAACGCCACCTGCGCGGAAATCTCGTGGATGCCCTCGGTCTGGTCGAGGATCTTCTTGCTCTCGACGACGTGGCGCTTCATGCGCTCGAACTCCTCGTCGGTGTAGCGCGCCGGCTTGTTGAGCAGGTTGATCGGCACATGCACCTTGCCGATGTCGTGCAGCAGGCCGCCGATCCCCGCCAGCCGGATGGTCTCGTCGTCAAGCCCGGCCGCGCGGCAGAAGGCCACCAGCAGCGCGCACACCGACACCGAATGCTGGAAGGTGTAGTCGTCCTTGTTCTTGACGCGGCAAAGGGACAGCAGCGCGCCGGAGTTGCGCAGGATTGACTCGGTCATCTTCTCGACGACCGGCTCGACGGCCTCCAGCTGCACCTGCCTGCCGAGGCGCACGTCGTTCATGATGTTGTGGATGATGCGGTTCGCCTCGCCGTGCACCACCTTGGCGCGGCCGAGTTCCTCGCGCGTGCCGACGCGCCGCACGGCCGCGGGCGCGGCGGCGACGCGCAGCATCTCCGCTTCGATTTCCTTGCGCACCTCGTGGTCGGTGGGCGCGTCCGCGACGTCGAGACCCTGGGCCGGATCGATGTACACCTCGCGGATGCCGGCATCGGCGATCTTGCGGATGGTGGCCTCGTCCCTGACCGGGAATTGGTTGCGCAGGAAGGGGTGATCCATCCAGGCAGCGCCGAGGTCGGCGACGTACATGCCGGGCTTGAGCTGCTCCACGGATATCTTTTTCGCCATGCTACACTCGCCCGCCTCTCAATCTCCGCTCGCCATCGTCATGGACCTGATCCCCCTCATTCATGCGTTGATTCTGGGCATCGTCGAGGGATTGACGGAGTTCCTGCCGGTCTCCAGCACGGGTCACCTCATTCTCGCTGGGGATTTGCTGCATTTTAACGACGAAAAAGGCAAGCTGTTCGAGATCGTCATCCAGTCGGGCGCGATCCTCGCGGTCTGCTGGGAGTATCGCGCCAAGATCGGCGCCGTGCTCGCCGGCCTGCCGAGCGACCGCGCCGCGCAGCGCTTCGCCATCAACCTGTTCATCGCCTTCCTGCCGCTGGCGATCCTCGGCCTGCTGCTGAAGAAGACGATCGACGCCAACCTGTTCAAGCCGATCCCGGTGGCCCTCGCCTTCATCGTCGGCGCCTTCGTCATCCTGTGGGCGGAGAAGCGCAAGCACCGCGTGCGCGTCGACGATGTCGACGACCTCACCGCGCTCGATGCGCTGAAGCTGGGCTTTTGCCAGGCGTTCGCGCTGATCCCCGGCACCTCGCGCTCCGGCGCCACCATCATCGGCGGCCTCTTCGTCGGCCTGTCGCGCCGCGCGGCGACCGAGTTCTCGTTCTTCCTCGCCATCCCGACGCTGTTCGCGGCGACTTTCTACCTGCTGTGGAAGGAACGCGCGCTGCTCAGCACCGACGACCTCGGCATGTGGAGCGTCGGCTTCGTCTCCGCCTTCGTGTCCGCC